>CAZQVX010000096.1:4364-6053 GCA_964596845.1 uncultured Syntrophomonadaceae bacterium
CTTGAGTCTGGGGCGGGAGTATGTTTAACTTAGGTAAGAAAGAAATTACTCTGGAGGACGAACTTTGAAAACTGGTGAAAGCAGACCCTTATTAGGTTCAGATGCACAGGCGGATCCGGCCTGGCTGGAAAGGCTGCGGCGCGAGCTGAACGCAGCGCAGTTCAGTTTTGCCACGGCCGGCGATGAGGTGATCCTGGGGCTGGCCGGACCGGGCTCGGGAAAAACTCGCGCCCTGGTCTACCGGGCTGCCCATCTGATCAAAAGCGGCGTCCCGCCGCAGCAGATCCTTCTTTTAACATTTACCAACAAAGCCGCTGAAGAGATGAAAGAGCGGCTGGGCCGGCTGCTCGGCTCCTGGCCCGGAGGCCTCTGGGCGGGCACTTTTCACAGCATGGGGGCGCGGATCCTGCGCCGGCATGCCGCCCTGGCCGGCCGGCAGAGCAACTTTACCATCCTGGACGAAGATGACAGCCGCAGCGTCTTCAGACAGCTGACAGGCTCTATTTCCCGCTCGCTGGGTGAGGAGGAGCGCCGCCTTCTTTTGAAGCGGGGCCTGCTGGGGCGGATCATCAGCCGGGCGCGCAACTCTGAGCTGACCGTTCGCCGGGTCGTTGAGGATGAGTACAGGTTTGGTCTCAGCTATATTCCCCTGGTGGAGGAGATCGCCCGCCTTTACGAGCAGAAAAAAAAGGAGAGCAACTCCTTTGATTTTGATGACCTGCTCTTGTGCTGGCTGGATCTCTTCCAGGAGCACCCGGCGGTGCTGGATCAATACCGGGAGCGTTTTGCCCATGTCCTCGTCGATGAATTTCAGGACACCAACATCATCCAGGCCCGCCTGGTGGATCAGTTCGCCGGTGCAGCCTCGATTTGCGCCGTCGGTGATGATGCCCAGTCTATCTATGCTTTTCGCTTTGCCCATGTGGGCAATATCCTTTCATTTCCCGAGAAATATCCCCGGTCCCTGGTCGTGCGTATGGAGCAGAATTACCGCAGCACCCCCGAGATTGTGGCGCTGGCCAACGCCTCTATCGCCTTCAACCGGGTCCAGCTGCCCAAAAAACTATTTTCCAAAAGCCCCCCGGGGGAAAAGCCTCAGGTTGTCGGCGCCCGAAACGCCCGGCAAGAGGCCTCATTTATCCTGGAGCGGATCCAGGCTCTCCGCCGCCGGGGGCTTCCTCTCAAAGAGATGGCTGTGCTCTACCGCAGCGCCTATCTATCCACGGCGCTGGAGCTGGCCCTGGTGCCCCAGGGGATTCCTTACCGCACCTTCGGCGGAGTGAAGTTTTTGCAGAGAGGCCATATCAAAGACGTTCTTGCTTATCTCAAAGTGCTTCACAACCCCGCCGACGCCGAAGCCTGGCGCCGCCTGGCGCTGCTGCAGCCCGGCCTGGGACAGGCTACTTTTGATCGCCTCTGGAGTGATTTGAAGGAGAGCGGCGATCCCCTAAATGACGCCATCAGCGGCAAGTTTGCTCCGGCGCGGGGTAAAGAAGGCTGGACCTCGCTCTGCCGGGCACTGGCCGGGCTCCGCTCCAGCGCCGCTGATACCGGCCTCTCCGGGGCGGATGAAGGGGGCATGAACGTGGCCCGGCTCATATCCCTCATTGTGGAGCGCAGCTACGACATGATTCTGCATAAAAATTACCCTGATCAATATGATGAAAGATTGAAGGGCATTGAGCGGCT
>CAZQVX010000097.1:0-5976 GCA_964596845.1 uncultured Syntrophomonadaceae bacterium
GCGCGGGCGGTCCCACTAACACCGTTTAGCTGGCTCCCAAAAAATGCGCTTCGCACAGATGCGCATGGAAAGGCCCTCGGGCTTTGTGTCGAAGATCCGGTCCCTCAGTTCCCGGTAAGTTTCGTACTCATCGGTGAACCGTCCCTTGACTAGGGCTACAAGGACAAAGGGCAGCCGGGTCGGGCCGACTTCATCCACGTCGGGGCCCACCAGGGTAATGCGGCCCGGCTGAAGGGCTTCCCCGCTGCGGCCGCCTGTCCAGAGCACCATGAAGAGGGATCCTGCTGCGGCGGGTAATCCAGGCCGGCCACCGCTGTAGTCAGGCTGTTCAGCAAATTGTTGATCAGCGGCGGCAGAGTGTTGAGGACATTGGCAAATCTGATGGGGTCCCCCACGATTTGCCTGATCAGGTTTTCATTAACGGGCCGGTTTTCCCGGGCCCGCCCGGCCACAGCATGGCGGATGGCGCCGAAGTCGGCTTTATCCAAAACCATATTTGTAAAGGCGATTTTCTGATCCCTGGCGGCCTCCAGGGATTGGGGATCTTCGCCTGCGGCTGGGCCGGGTATTTCCAGGTTTTTCATCATCTGGGAGGCAAACTCTCGCAGCATTTCGGGAGGGACATTTTGCAGCTGCCGCCCCAGTTCATCCAGCAGGGCCAAGAAAAAGCCCATCATTTTCGGCAGGTTTCCCAGCAGCCCCAGCGAAAAGGGCGCATCCTCCCAGAGAAGGGTTTTGGCCAGTTCCCGGGGAACCCCCGAAAAGGCGTCTCGCAGGCTTAAAGTGAGCAGATCTTTAAATAACGGTGTGCGCAAAAGCTCTTTGATTACCTCCGGCCCCGCGGCGGCCTCATCCCTGCCGGCGGCCCTTGAGTGATCTACCTTATACTCCGGCGCCTCTGCCTCGCCCTCTGCGGCAGCGAAAAATATCTGCGCCAGCCTCTGGATTAGCAGGCGGCTTAACAGGATCTCATGGCTTGCTTCGGCCATCACAGAAGCGGTGAGGGGATTATGTTTAAAGATGTTACCCTTACCCTTGATTACGCGGGTGTCCCCCCACTCTTTGATGATCTCAAAGGCGGCCAAAAGGGAGCCCAAAGCGACCGCTCCGCAGCCCGCATAGAGCCAGGAGAGCATGTTCCGGTACGGCCCCTCCCCCCGAAAAACCAGGTTCCCGGCAGGGACCTTGACCTGATCCAGGTGGAGCGAGACGTTGCGGCCGGCGGCCAGGCCGGTGGCCCTGGGGATACCCCCCTCGCGGATCACCCCCGGCGCCGCTGCGGTGATAAGGATGAAGCCGGGTTCCTCCTCGTTTTCCAGCCGGCATAAAACCCCAAAGAGGGCGGTGTCAGCGCCCGAGTTAAAGGGGCGGATCTGCGCGCCGCTCACCACCCAGGCGGGACCCTATTCGCGGGCGGCTGCGGACCCATCCAGGCCGTACCGGGGCAGAACCAGAGAGGCGGTAACCGCCTCTTCGGCGCGGCAGAACAGGGGGGCAAATTCCCCGTAGAGCTGATCATTTTGCGCCGGCTTCAGGGCAAAGGTGGTCCACAGGGCAAAGGTGGCGGCGGTCACATAGCCGATACCGGTGTCGGCCCGGCCGATCTCTTCAAGGGCTCGCAAAAGGGTAAATATTACCTCCGGGCCGTTTTCCCCGGCCCCGCCGTATTCTTCGGGCCAGATCAGCTTCTGCATCTCGATATCTACAAAAAGTCTCTTCATGGCCGGCTGCAGAAGCCGCTCGTAGTCTTCTCTTAACTCCAGCCTTTTGCCCATCACCTCGGAGGCCGCCCATTCCCTCAGGCTTTGCGCGAGGTAGGAACCGATCCCTTCAGCTCTTTCCTGGGGGAAATCCGGAAAAATGCTGTTTGCCATCTTTACCCCTCCTGGTTTAGAATAGGTGCAAGGAGGCGCCGGGCTACCTGCACCGGCTTTAGGTATTAGGCCGTGTCTCCTGGTATTTGGGCTGTGTCTTCTGACATTTGGCTGGAAGTGGCTGAAAATGCTGTTTTAGCGTGAATTGCTCCCCTGGCTTAAGTCTCTTGCTTGGCCTTCAAGGTTTGCAGAAAAGATGAATAGGTCTTGAGCATAAAAAGCGACCCCCTGAAATTATTATAGTATCGCCTTAAGATTTGGTCAGGTCTGAATTGAGGCAATTTATGTCAAGGTGTTTAAGCAATTAAGGGTTGGGGCAGAGTTGTTACTATTTAAGGACTAGTGGACTGGACTATGAATAAAACCTTGCTGGGCATGATTTTAGTAGCTCTACTTTTAATTGTCATCGCTTTTTTTCAGGGAGGTTTCGCCCTGGTGGGCGAGGGGTTTGCGGCGGGCGGAAGAACGCTGGTCGGGGTTATCCCTCTCATCATTATTGCTTTTGTAGTTGCCGGTGCTGTCTCCTCCTTGATTTCCAAGGAGATGGTGACCAAATGGCTGGGGAAAGAGGCGGGCTGGAAGGGGCCGCTTTTTGGCACACTTATGGGCGCCCTGGTCCCCGGCGGTCCCTTTTTCTTCTACCCCTTAATGGCCACGCTCATCGTCTCAGGGGCAAACGTGGGCACGATGATCAGTTTCGTGGCGGCCAAAACGCTCTGGTATGTAGGCCGCATCCCCGTTGAAATAGCCTTTGTCGGCGTGAAAGTAACAGTGGTCCGCTTCTTAATTACCTTTGCCATCCCCATAGTGGCCGGAGCGGCTGTAAATGTCTTTTTGCCCGGTTATGCCGATAAAATCAGGGAGGAAGTGGCCCGGCTGCAGATGAAAAGCAAAAAAACAGAGAACAGGGGTGGCTGAATTGACTGGTGCAACAATTGTCCTCTCATTGATGGCTGTAATATTATTGTTTGCCGCCTACCGGCAGGGCAAACACCTGGAAAGTTTAAAAGAAGCCAAGAAAATGCTTCTTACAGTCCTGCCGCTTTTGCTCAGTGCATTTGTGATCGTCGGCTTCATGGATGTCTTGATCCCGGAAAAAACCCTGGTGTCGTGGCTGGGAGCGGAATCGGGTTGGAAAGGCCTGGTGATCGGGCCGGTGATCGGTGCACTCATTCAAGGTGGGCCCTACGCCTTTTTCCCCCTTTTTGGCGCCCTGTTCCGCGAAAGTGTCTCTATCGGGGTTGCCATCGCGATGATCACCGCCTGGGGGATGATCAATGTGGGGCACCTGCCTTATGAGTTCACCTTCTTGGGAACGCGCTTTGTCATCCTCAAATATGCTATCTATATTGCGGTCCCCACTTTGGTGGGCCTGCTGGCCAATGTTTTGTTCGGCTAGCACGGTTCTCTAGAGATCTACGGGGCCGGCTCTTCCAGCCACCGTTTAAGCGGGTTGATCAGGATTTTTGATCATCAACTTTTTCAAGCTGTTTTTTTAAGGCGTTCTGTAAAACCTGAGAAAAATTAATGCCGGCCTTTTCGGCTCGCTCATTTAACCAACCAGGTATTGTAAGGTTCTTGCGTACAGCACGACTATCATTGGCCCTACGGTAAGCATCGAAGTCAATATCGACCAATGTAACAACCTCATCAGACTCATGTTCGGGGTACTCGACCGAAGGGGAGGGTATCGCTCTCCCATCATCCTGTTCACTTATTCCCCAAAGACCGATAGCATCACGGGCCATATCGATGGCCTCCGCGATGCCGGCGCCCTGAGTATTAATGCCCAGATCTGGTACATAAACAACATAACCTGCTTTAACTGGCGTTAAAATGATCGGATAAACCACTTTCATTAAGAAAACCCCCGAAAATATTATTTTTATATAACCCGGTAGGGGTTCTACACCAGCCCCTGCCTCTTGATGATCGCCGCAGCCAGTTTTTCATCAATTTCTCTATGGCGCGGAATAGGTTCATTCTTTTTCCCATTAGTATATATATCATGGTTGGACCCGCTCCGTCTTAGCCACCAACCATTATTTATCAGTAATTTAACCAAGTCCCTCCGCTTCAAACGCATGCCCCTTTCCTATATTATACGCATTTTGTGCGTATTAATCAACCATGTATATGTATTGATTTTTCAACCTGCCCCCCGGGGCTCCGGCCAGGCCAGCCAGGTGCTCCCTGCGGTTGGTTCAGTGAGCTCTACCTTCTCTTCCCTGGTCAGGCCAGGTTTACCGCTTGAGTTCCATCACTTCAGGGTCCGTCTTCTGCAGGGCTTCCCTGTCGAAAAGGAGATCATAATAGCGCCCCTCCAGCCAGCTTTCAATCTGGTCGTCATAGTGAGGGGAGAGGATATGGCCGGACTGCCCGCCGGCGATGACGCCCCTGGCGCGCACGGCGCCTTTTTCCATGACGGCGACAAAACGGAGCCCTGCGGCGCTGTTGACCTTGAAGGGATTGGTCAGATCATAAGCCGCCCTCCCTACAGTCATATGGTCGCCTCCGTAAGGGTACGGCCCCCGGTTGACAATGGGCCGCAGTAGGGCCACCTGGCCCAGCACGTTTTCAAAGGTCACCGTCTGCAGCATTTGCCATTGCCAGTCCGCCGGCGCCCCCTTCAAATCCTGGGATAGCTGCTCCATGGTGCGCCGGTAGGCGGCCAGGAGATGTCCCTCAAAATCGCCCTCAAACCAGGCCGAGGCGCCCTCCTCCAGGAGATACTCCAGGGCGTTGTAGGCCAGGTAGGCGTTGCCGGCAAAATCCTGGTACAGTTCGTCGCCCATCCTTGCCTTGAAGAGTTCTTCCATGAGGTTAAGATACCAGGTCTCAAAAATTGCCGGCGCCGCCAGCTCCGGCAGGTTGACGGTCCGGGCAGACCACTCTTGCAGCAGGACCAGGCCCTGCTGCTCGGCCTCGCTCATCTCTCCTGCGCCGGCCGAGAGGATCTCCAGCCAGCCGGGCAGCCGCCGGGCGGCATGCAGATTGAACCAGTCATTTTGCATCTCTTCGAAATCCCCGGGGGTAAACCTGTCTCCTGCGGAAAGCTGCTCCACAATGCGCTGCATCCGGTAAGGGGGAGCCACATCCAGGGCAATGAGGTAGGGGTAGCCGGCGCCTTCCACGCGGTGGTTGGCGGTGGCGATATAGCCGTCGGCAGGGTTATACAGCTCCGGCAGATCATCCATGGGGACATACCCTTTCCAGCTCGTTTCAGAGGTCCATCCCGGCAGGGGCAAGAGCCCCTGGCCCTGGCTCCGCAGGGGCACCAGGCCCACCACCCTGAAGCCGATATTCCCATCCACGTCAGCATAAACCAGAGTCTGAATGGGGGCGGTAAAATGATCCATGGCCTCCCTGAACTGCGCCCAGTTCTGCGCCTCGTTCATCTTCAAGATAGCATCCACAGTGCTGGCCTCAAGGTCGTAGGCGTTCCAGCGCAGGCTGAGGGGCGGATCTGAGGCGACGAGGGGGCCGTTCTTGGTGATGATGATCTCCACCGTCTCCACTTCATCTTGGCCTTTGATCCGGATTTCCTCGGTGATGACTTCCGCTTCGTACCACTCGTCATCGCAAAGAAAGCGGCGGGGATTTGTTTCATCCTGTTTCTCCAGGTAAAGATCCTGGCTGTCGCCGATATTGGTCGCACCCCAGGCCACAAATTCATTGTGCCCGATAATTACACCCGGCGAGCCGGGCACCACCCAGCCGTAGACATCCATCACCCCGTCAAGGCAGAGATGGTTTTCAAACCAGATCCCCGGCAGGCTCAAATTAAGGTGGGGATCATTGGCCAGGATGGCGGTGCCGGTGGCCGATTTTTCGGGCCCCACGGCCCAGCTATTGCTGCCCAGGGCGGGCAGGGCGGCGATAGACTCCAGGTCACCTGCCGCCAGGAGCCGGCGCAGTCCGCCGGCGGCGCCGGTGCCTGCCTTTTCCCGGGTCCAGACCGCAGGGGTCTCCCAATCATCATAAGGCGGCAGCAGCTCCCGGAAAAGGTCATCAGGCAGCGCTTCCTGCAGGGCCAGGCGGATGGCCTCGGCCTGCCAGTTGCCCCCCAGATTATAGGCGAGGAGCGCCACGATGCCGGCGC
>CAZQVX010000098.1:0-1339 GCA_964596845.1 uncultured Syntrophomonadaceae bacterium
AAAGGCGCAGGAAGCAACTTCAGGAAGGGATGCGGGAGCAGGGGATCGGAGGAGCGCTCATCGTACAGCGGGCCGATCTTTTCTATTTCAGCGGCACAGCGCAGGAGGCCCACCTCTTTATCCCGGACCGGGGTGAGGCAAGCCTTCTGGTGCGGCGCAATCTGCAGCGAGCCCGGTCCGAAAGCAGCCTGCCGCAGATCGAGGGGTTCACCGGCTGGGACCGACTCGCAGAGAGGGTTAAGAGCGAAATGGCACCGGCGGCGCCCGTCGGCCTGGAGTTGGATGTGCTCCCGGTAAACCTCTACCGGCGCTACGAAAAGCTTTTTACTCCACTCCCGGCCACCGATATATCGCCCCTGATCCGGGAGATCAGGGCGGTGAAGTCCGGCTACGAACTGGCCCTTATGCAGAAAACCGCGCTGCTCGGCGAGGCTGTCTTCAATCATGCCCGGGATATTTGCCGGGCGGGGTTGAAAGAAATCGAACTGGCGGCAGAGCTGGAAGCCTTCGCCCGCGCCCGCGGGCATCAGGGCGCTATCCGTATGCGCGGTTTTAATCAGGAGCTTTTTTTCAGCCATACCATGGCCGGCGAGAGCGCGGCCCTGCCCAGCTTTTTTAACGGGCCGCTGGGGGGGCCGGGGCTGAACCCTTCCTACCCCCAGGGAGCCGGAACCCGGACAATCAGGCCCAATGAGCCGGTTCTCGTTGACTATGTCACTGTGCTCGACGGTTACATGGTCGACCAGACCAGAATTTTCTGTCCGGGCGAGCCGGCGGCCAAGCTGATCCGCGCCTATGAGACAGCGCTCCAGATCAAAAAAGCGCTGATGGCCATGGGCGGCAGCGGCGCCAACGGCGCCGAACTTTACCGGCGCGCTTCTGAAATTGCTTCTGCCGCCGGGCTGGATGACCATTTCATGGGAGCGGATGAAAAGGTGTCCTTCGTCGGCCACGGCGTCGGACTGGAGCTGGATGAACTGCCGGTAATTGCCCGTAACTTCGACTTTCCCCTCAAAGAGGGGATGGTTTTCGCCCTGGAACCGAAGTTTGTATTCCCTGGATTGGGCGCGGTCGGAGTCGAGGACACTTTCGTGGTGCGTGCCGGCGGCCTGGAGCAGATCACCCGCTTTGATGACGCCCTGCAGATTTTGTAACACCCGCTGCAGGAGCGCATAAGCTGTAATGTTCGCAAATTTTTTAGCATTAAGAGAGGAGCAGCGATGAGCGGTATCTGCGGCTTTGCTGCGGGGCGAGGTAAGGTTTTGGCAGAGAGCCACAATGTGCTGGAAGAGATGGCCCGCGCCATTCAGCACCGGGGGCGGGGTGAAAAAAAGCTATT
>CAZQVX010000098.1:1439-5943 GCA_964596845.1 uncultured Syntrophomonadaceae bacterium
TGGAAGAGATGGCCCGCGCCATTCAGCACCGGGGGCGGGGTGAAAAAAAGCTATTTTTAGGCGATGAGGCTTCGCTCTGCTTTCTTAACGCAGACAGCAGGGGGCCGGGTGATACTGCCGGAAAAACACTCACAGACGAAAGGGGTCGCTATCACCTCGTTTGTGACGGAACCATTTACAATCACAGGCAGCTGCGGCGCGAACTTAAATCCAGGGGGCACCGCTTCAGATCGCAGGAGGATCTGGAGGTCATCGTGCATCTCTTTGAAGAGATGGGTTCGGAATGTCCCGGCCGGCTGCGCGGCCCTTTTGCTTTCGCCCTCTGGGACTGCGAAGCAAAGGAATTGTACCTGGCCCGGGACCGTTTCGGGATCAAACCGCTTTACTACTCTGTCGCCTCCGACGGTGCGCTGGCTTTTGCCTCCGAGGCAAAAGCCCTGTTGAAATACCCTCATATTACCGGCGAAGTCAACCTGGCCGCCCTGCCGCACTACCTCACCTTTCAGTACTTTCCGGATCCGGAGAGCGCCTTTAGGGGAATCTACCGCCTTCGGCCGGCGCATCACCTCACCTGGAACGGAGAAGAGAGCAGGCTCAAAAAATACTGGGAGATTCGCTTCCGCCCCGAGGATAAACCGCCGGGTTATTTCATCGATCAGGCTACAAGCCTGATCCGGGAATCGGTAAGGCTCTACTGCGGTGAAGAAGTCATGCCGGGCGCTTTTTTAAGCAGCGGCATCGACTCCAGCAACATCGCCGCCCTGCTCAGCAGGCGGGGAGGAGATATTAAAAGTTTTTCGGTGGACTGTGCCGGCGGCAAGTACGACGAGCTGACCCCGGCCCGTAAAACAGCACACTTCCTGGGCACAAAGCATTTTGAGAAAGTGATTGGCGCCGCCGAATTCTGGGAGGCGCTGCCGCGCGCGCTCTGGCACCAGGATGAGCCCGTTGCCGACCCGGCGGCCATTGCCCTTTATTTTGCCGCCGCCCTGGCGGCGTCAGAGGTAAAAGCTGTGCTCTCGGGCGAGGGGGCCGATGAAGTATTCGGCGGTTACGAAATCTATCGGGAGCCGGCAGCAGTGGCCCCGCTGCAGCTGCTGCCCCATTCGGCTCAGGCCGCCCTGGGCCGGGCGGCTGAAAAGCTGCCCCGGGGCATGAAAGGCAAAAATTATCTCAGGCGGGCCACAACCCCCCTGGAAAAACGTTACTACGGTAATGCTTTCATTTTTTCTGAGGCAGAGAAGGCGGCGCTGCTGAACCGGGAACTATACCCCTCGGGCTGGACGCCCCCCTGGGAGATCACCGCGCCTTATTACCGCAAGAGCGCCGGCAGTGATGCAGCCGCCAGGATGCAGCACCTTGACTTTTATACCTGGCTGCCCGGTGACATCCTGGCCAAGGCGGACCGGATGAGCAACGCCCACTCCCTGGAAGTGAAGATCCCCTACCTCGACCATGTCCTGGTAGAATTCGCAGCCACGATTCCGCCGCGTTACAAAATTACCCGCAAGATGACTAAATATATTCTCCGGATGTCGGCGGCAAGTTACCTGCCTGAAGAAATCTACCGCCGCCCCAAACTGGGCTTCCCTGTGCCCCTGGCCGCCTGGATCCGGGAACACTACCGGGACCGTCTCCGCGAACTCTGGCACAACGAAGCAGCAAGAACCTTCTTCAATCCCGCCGCGCTGGAACAGATGCTGGAGGCACACTGCCGGGAAGAGGCTGACCACGCGCGGCAGATCTGGACCGCAGCCATATTTTTGCTCTGGCACAGCCTCTACATTAACTAGAAGACCGGTCACCCCATAAAAAAACTCCCCCGAACCCGGGGGAGAAGTAAACTTATAGGGGAGTTGACCACTCCCGCCCTGCTCATCAGGGTGCGCAGCCCGCCAAAATCATCAGAAGCGCTGAAATAAGAAGCAGCAGGGACCCGATCCATCTTTTGCTCACTGTCAACACCTCCCTGGAGTAATTGTTTGCTATCTTTAAAGGAATAATGCCGCCCGAAAGGCGCCGTCCCAGGGCCGCCCTTAACCGGTTCGAAACCTCTTTTAAGGCAATTCTACTATAAGCCCCGGCTGGTGTCACCAGTTTTATGCCGCTCCAGTTCTATGCCGCTCGGTGCTGCTTTCGGCCCGGGCTAATGTCGTTTTCCGGCGAAAAATAGATTTTGTTAAGAACTTATGTCGACCGGATAATCATGAGGGGAGCAGGTCATCCCCTGCGCCCCCGGGGGTCTTTGGGAATTCCACAAATAGTAATTCACAATATCCACAGGGTTATCCACAGCGAAAAGGCTGTTTTTATGCTTGCCGAAGGCTGTTACTAACAAAGTCCACAATCAGGCAACATAATATATCCTGACTTGACTTTACCAACCTCTCCAAAGCAGGCACCCGGGCCGGGAGGGATCCAAAGAGCCTTTTTGACCCGGCTTTAAACAGCGCTCAATTTATTTGTCTAAAATAAAGGAATAACTCCATGTTTATCGAATAAGGTTTGAGAAAAAGTTGTAAGGAGGTTCAAGATGGAGGTTAAGGTAAACGACGAGTGCAGCGCGTGCGGTGTCTGCGAAGACATCTGCCCGGAGGTCTTCGAACTCGGTGATGAGAAGGCCGAGGTAAAGGTAAACCCTATTCCTGCAGAGCATGAAGAAAAGTGCCGCGAAGCAGCAGAGGAATGCCCCAGCGAAGCCATCGAGATTGTTGAGTAGTCGATTTAACAGGCATCAGGTATCAACCGGGATTTAACCAAAGAACCCGCCCCTGCGGGTTCTTTGCTCGACTAATCCGGCAGGTATTCGCATAAAGAGTAAAGATACATATTGGATCCGGTGAATTGTCCCGGGGTCCTCTGGAAATAACTGAGGTTATACCGAATTAGGATTGGAACAGGTTCTCATTACCGTTTTTAAAGCCGGGGCCGGGAAGAACCTTGAGCGTAAGAGGGGTGAATCCAAAAAAATGATCATGCTGCAAGATCTGCTTAAACATATAGAGGTTCTCGAGAGCAGAGAATACGTAAACCCCGCCATTTCAGGGCTGGCCTACCATTCGGAGCGGGTGCTGCCGGGAATGCTCTTCGTCTGCATCAAAGGCTTTAAAACCGACGGCCACCGCTTCCTGGAGCAGGCCAAAGAGAGAGGGGCTGTCGCCGCCCTGATAGAAGAGATGCAGCCGCTGGTGGAGATACCCCAATTTCGTGTCGCCGACAGCCGCGGCGCTCTGGCGATCCTGGCTGATCGCTTTTACGGCCGCCCTTCCCGAAAATTGAAGATGATCGGCATCACCGCCAGTAACGGCAAAACCACCACCAGCTTCATGACCAATGCCGTGCTGGAAGAACAGGGCTTTAAAACAGGGCTTATCGGCACTGTAGTCGTCAAATCAGGCCGAAAAGTCAGGCCGGCAATATTGACCACCCCGGAATCGCTCGACTTACACCACTATCTTTACCAGATGGCGGCAGAGGGAGTTTCGCATGTCACCATGGAGGTCTCCTCTTCGGGGATCGATCTCAAGCGGGTAGGCGCCGTTGATTACGACATCATCGTCCTCAACAATATCAGTCGGGAGCATATCGATCTGCACGGCTCTTTTGAAAACTATTTTCAGACCAAAGCCGGCCTGGTGAGACAGACCGGCCCGGACAAATGGGCTGTTTTCAATATGGATTGTCCTTACACCGCCTCGGTGAGCAAAGAGACCGCGGCTCAGACCCTGACCTATGGATATAAAAACAGCGAGGCCCACTGTCTGGTCAAAGAACTCGACCTCACCACGGGGCGGGCCAACTTTTTCGTTGAACTGAAGAAACCCGGCCTGGCAGAAGAGATGGCCGGCGGACTGGATTGCTTCCCCATCGAACTCTCCGTCCTGGGTCTGCACAGCGTCTACAACGCCATGGCGGCTGTTCTTTGCGGCATGCTCTCAGGCGTCCCCATACCGGTGATCCAGCGGGCATTGAAAAAATTTCGCGGCGTGGAACGCCGCTTCGAGCTTATATTTGACCGCGATTTCAAGGTGATCGACGACCATTTCGCCAATAGCGGCAACATCGACGTCACCCTGGAGACGCTTAAACTTATGAAATACCGCCGGCTTCACCTTGTTTATGCCATCCGCGGCAGCCGCGGCGTGACGGTTAACCGGGAGAACGCCGAGACGATGGCCCGCTGGATCCCACAACTCGGCGTAGAAAAGGTCATCGCCACCACCAGCAGCAGCCATGTTACCGAAAAAGATCTGGTTACAAGCGACGAGGTCAGGGTTTTTTCAGAAGAGATGGAAGCAGCAGGAATAGAGGTTGAGCTGCACCGTGAACTGCCTGAGGCCATTGCTGCAGCTCTCGCCCCTGTGCGCACAGGTGACGTCCTTCTGCTCCTGGGCTGTCAGGGGATGGACTACGGCGCCAAAATCTGCCTGGAAATGATCCACCGCCTCTATCCCCACCTCGACCGTGAGACAGTATTCCAGGCGCTGCAAAACCGGGTGGCAGG
>CAZQVX010000099.1:0-5898 GCA_964596845.1 uncultured Syntrophomonadaceae bacterium
CAGGCGATGCCCTGCCCACCGCCAATGCAGAGGGTGGCCAGGCCGCGGTGAGCGCCCCGTTTTTTCATTTCGTAAAGCAGGGTCACAAAAATTCTGGCCCCGCTTGCGCCGATAGGGTGTCCTAAAGCGATGGCGCCACCATTAACATTGACAATCTCAGGATTAAATTCAATCTCTTTTAGCACGTAAAGAGCCTGGGTGGCAAAAGCTTCATTAGCTTCAACAAGATCGAGATCCCCGGCAGCCCATCCGGCTTTAGCCAGGGCCTTGCGAGTCGCCGGCACCGGTCCGGTGCCCATAACGGCCGGATCCACACCGGCGGACGCATAACTGCGAATATAAGCCATGGGCTCAAGGCCCTTCTCTCTGGCTTTTTCCAGGCTCATTAACACGACGGCCGCGGCGCTGTCGTTAATCCCGGAAGCGTTGCCTGCTGTTACGGTGCCGTCCTTTTTGAAGGCGGGACGCAAACGGGACAGCGCTTCCAGAGATGTCTCCCGCGGATGCTCATCTGTATCGAAGATCTTCGGTTCGCCTTTTTTCTGGGGAACAGCTACCGGAACGATCTCCTCCTTAAACCGACCGCTTTCGATAGCAGCTTTCGCTTTTATTTGACTCTCCAATGAAAATTTATCTTGTATTTCCCGGGAAATACTATATCTTTCGGCAATATTTTCAGCGGTAATCCCCATATGGTAATTTCCAAAAGCACACCACAAACCGTCCTTGATCATCATGTCGACTGTCTTGGCATCACCCATGCGCAAACCCCAGCGCGCTCCCTGCAAAGCATAAGCGGTCGCGCTCATATTTTCAGTACCGCCGGCTACGATCACTTCAGCCTCCCCCGCACGGATTGCAGTGGCGCCTTCAGCGATGGTTTTCAAGCCGGAGCCGCAAACTTTATTCACAGTGGCTGAGGGAACCTCTGCGGGAATACCGGCTTTTATCGCAGCCTGCCGGGCGACACTCTGCCCCAAGCCGCCCTGGAGAACACACCCCATCAAAACCTCCTCCACCGCCGCAGGCTCCAGTCCGGCTCTTTCTAAAGCGGACTTGATGGCAATGCTGCCCAGATTTACTGCTGAAACATCCCGCAGGGAACCGCCAAATGTGCCCACCGCGGTCCTCACAGCGCTGACGACGACTACCTCTTTCACTCTAAGCCCTCCCTCTTTTTTCCCTCGCCGTCAACTCAGGCGTAAACCGGCGAGATCCAGTCAGAAGATATTTCGCTAAGATCTGTCATCTATCCTTTTTTCCGAAATCCCCCAATAGTAAAGTAAAGGTGGCAAAACCCGCCTAAAAAGTTAAAAATAATATTTTCGACAAACTATATTCTTGGTATATAAATATAAAACAATTTGAGAAATGATCCAAAGTGTGTTTTGAATATTGACTATTGGCCGAATTCATTATAAAATACACGATAGATTATCTTGAAAGGAGTTGCTTAGATGTCTGAACTCAGGTTCGACGGGAAGGTAGCGGTGGTGACTGGCGCAGGCGGGGGGCTGGGAAGGGCCTATGCCCTTATGCTGGCGGCCCGCGGCGCCAGGGTGGTTGTTAACGACCTCGGCGGTACTTTTGATGGAGAAGGCGCCGACAGCACCCCGGCACAGAAAGTGGTTGATCAGATCAAAGCTGCCGGCGGTGAGGCAATCGCCAACTATGAGAGCGTCTCTGAATGGGATAATGCGCAAAAGATTATTCAAACAGCCGTCGATACTTACGGCAGGATTGACATCCTGATCAACAACGCGGGCATTCTCCGGGATAAAAGTCTGCTGAAAATGGAGATCAGCGATTATCTGAAGGTATTAGAGGTCCATCTGAACGGCACCTTCTTCTGTACGAAGGCTGCTTTCGGCCAAATGCGGGAACAGAATTACGGGCGAATTGTCTCCACTGCATCAGCAGCCGGGGTTTACGGCAACTTCGGGCAGACCAACTACGGTGCGGCCAAGATGGGTATTGTCGGTCTGATGAACTGTGTCTGCCAGGAGGGGGCGCGCTACGGAGTCCTGGCCAATACAATCGTCCCCACCGCCGGCACCCGCCTGACTGCCACAGTGATGCCTCCCGATGTTGTCGACAGGGTCAAACCTGAATTTGTCGCCCCCATGGTTGTCTATATGTGCTCTGAGCAATTTACTGAAAGCGGTAAGATCTACACCGCCGGCGGGGGCTATTTCAGCCGGGCGGCGGTTGTAGAGGGACCGGGTGTCTTCTTCGATGCCGCTGCTGAGATTACCCCTGATCAGGTCGCTGAAAAAATCGATGAGATCAGATCCCTGGAAGGCGGCCGTGAGTACGGCTCGGCCATGGAGCAGACCGGTTACGTTCTTTCCAAAATGAGCATGTAAATAATATACCGACAAAGGAGGAAGCAATATGCCGATCGACCCGCAGATCGTCGGCAAGGAACTGAAGCCCCTGGAGTATACTTACCAGAACCGTGAGGCCATCCTTTACGCTCTCGGCATCGGCGCCGGGGCGGAGGATGACGAGTTGAAGTTCGTTTATGAAAGTGAATTGCAGGTCCTGCCTACTTTCGGGGTGGTGCCGCCCTTCCCTGCGCTGATGGGCATCATTGGGCTGGAGGGTGTGGATATAAACCTGGCCATGCTGCTCCATGGGGAACAGTACCTGGAGCTCTACAGACCGATCCCCACGGAGGGCCAAGTGACGTCATACCCTAAGGTTGCCGCACTGTACGACAAGGGCAAGGGGGCCCTCATCGAGATTGAGGTGATCACCAAAGATAAAAAAGAAGAGCCTCTCTTCTTAAATAAATTCGGTGTATTCATCCGGGGTGAAGGCGGTTTTGGCGGAGAAAAGGGCCCTGAACCGGGATTTGAGCCGCCGGAACGGGAGCCGGACCGGGTTGTTTCGCTGCCGACGCTGCCGCAGCAGGCGCTGCTTTACCGCCTCTCGGGAGACTTCAACCCGCTGCACGCCGATCCCGCTTTCGCAGCCATGGGCGGTTTCCCCAAACCGATCCTGCACGGGCTTTGCACCATGGGCTTCGCCTCCCGGGCGGTGCTCCGTGAATATGCCGGAAATGACTCCTCTAAGTTTAAGGCCATGAAAGTACGTTTCTCGCGGCATGTCTTCCCGGGAGAAAATATTGTAACCGAGATGTGGCAGGTAGAACCCCACCAGGTTATCCTTCGCTCGAAAACTGCCGAGCGAGGTGAGTTTTGCCTGACTAACGCCGCTGTATGGCTAAATCCATAGACGGGGGGATGAACAGATGACCGGTATTGTCTCTTATGCCGCTTATCTCCCCTACTTTCGGCTCAACCGGATGAATGTTTTCAGCGCCATGGGCTGGCTGAACCCGGCCCTGATCATGAACGCAGCGGGCGAAAAGGCGGTAGCCGCTTTTGATGAGGACGCTGTCACTATGGCGGCGGCAGCGGGAAGACGCTGCCTGCAGGGATTTAACTCCGGTGAGCTTGGCGCCCTCTATTTTGCCGCCACCACCGCTCCCTACAAGGAGCGGCAGTGCGCTAATATCATCGCCGGAGCGCTCAGCGCACCCGAGGAGATCCGCAGCGCTGATTTTGGCGGAGCGCTTAAAGCCGGCAGCAGTGCGCTTTTGGCCGCCCTGGAATTCAGCGCCGCCAACGGCGGCAAGCAAGCCCTGGCCTGCGCTGCGGACTGCCGCCTGGGCAAGATGGGATCGTTGCAGGAGATGGTTTTCGGTGACGGCGCCGCCGCGGTGCTCGTGGGCGGCGACAAGCCTATCGCCCTCTTCAAGGGAGCCTTCTCCCTCTCCTGCGACTTCGTCGATCAGCTTCGCGGGGCTAACACCGCTTACAACCGGCAGTGGGAAGACCGCTGGGTGCGGGACATAGGCTATGAACAGCTCATCCCCGAGGCCGTAGCTGGACTTTGCCGGCAGCAGGGTTTAAAACCCGCTGATTTTGCCAAAGTGATCTATCCCTGTTACTACGGGGCCGCCCGCCGGAACATAAATAAAAAGCTGGGTCTGGAGCCGGGTCAGGTGGAAGACGACTTGCTCCAGGAAAGCGGCGACACCGGCACAGCCCACCCGTTGCTCATGCTCGCCAAGACTCTGGAAGGAGCCTCTCCAGGTGACAAAGTGATTCTGGTCAGCTACGGCAGCGGCTGTGATGCGCTCTATTTCGAGGTTACTCCAGAAATAGAGAAATTTAGCGACAGGATACGTTTTTCCGACACGCTTAACCATCGAGCGGATCTTGATAATTACACCAAATTCCTCACCTGGCGGAAGATGGCTCCCGTCGATACGGGCCTGCGCGGTGAAGAAGAGCAGGTTACGCGCTGGTCCATGGCCTGGCGCAGCCGCAGAGCTATCCTTGGGCTGCAGGGCACCCGCTGCCTCAAGTGCGGCACGCAGCAATATCCACCGCAGCGGGTATGTGTCAACCCTGATTGCGGGGCCATAGACGAGATGGAACCGCTTAACCTCTCGGACAAAGGCGGCAAGATCGTCAGCTACACCTCTGATATGCTCGCCGCCACCATCAACCCGCCGGCGATTTACGGCAATGTCGACTTCAATGGAGGCGGGCGGGCCATGTTTGAATTTACCGACTGCACCCTCGATGATCTGCAGGTGGGTAAAGAGGTGGAATTTACATTCAGGATCAAATATTATGACCCGAAACGGGATACAACATTTTACTTCTGGAAAGCTGTTCCGGTGACAAAGGAGGTGCTGTAAATGGCTCAGGGAATCCGTGATAAGGTGGCTATTTTGGGTATGGGCTGCACAGTTTTCGGCGAACACTGGGATCTCGACTCCAGCGACCTTCTTCTAGAAGCCTACCGGGAATGCCTGACCGACGCCGGAATAGAGAAAAAGGAGATCCAGGCCGCCTGGATCGGCAACCATATTGATGAAGTCAACATCGGCAAGGGGGGCTGTTACCTGGCCGGCGCTCTGCACCTGCCCTTCATCCCTGTCACCCGGGTGGAAAACTTCTGTGCCTCGGGGACCGAGGCCTTCCGAGGAGCCTGCTATGCCGTCGCCTCGGGAGCATACGATATTGTCCTCGCCGCTGGTGTTGAAAAGTTAAAAGATGTGGGCTATGGCGGGTTGCCGGACTCCCCAATCTTTGGACAGCTGGTGCGCCTTATTTCCCCCAATGCTACCGCGCCAGGGCTCTTCGCCCAGTTAGCCACAGCTTATGCCGCAAAACACGGCCTGCCCATGGAGCGGATCAAAGATGCCATCACCCACATCTCCTGGAAAAGCCATCAGAACGGCGTAAAAAATCCCCGTGCTCACCTGAGGCGCGCCGTCAGCGAGGAGCAGATCTGCTCTTCACCCTTTGTCGCCTATCCGCTGGGGCTTTTTGACTGCTGCGGCGTCAGCGACGGAGCGGCAATGGCCATTGTGACCACGCCGGAGATCGCGCGCAAACTTAAGCCGGGCCAGGATCCTGTCCTGGTCAAAGCGCTGCAGATCGCCGTCAGCTCCGGCGAAGAGGCGGCCTATCACCGCTGGGACGGCGCCCACATCATGACCACCCGCAGGGCGGCGCAGCGGGCTTACGAAGAAGCAGGGATCAGCAACCCACGCGAGGAGATCAACCTCATGGAGGTGCACGACTGCTTCTCTATTACCGAGATGGTAACCATGGAAGATCTGGGCATATCGCCCCCCGGCAAAGCGCCCGATGACATTTTAAACGGCTTCTACGATCTGGAGGGCGAGCTGCCCTGCCAGAGCGACGGTGGACTGAAATGCTTCGGCCATCCCATCGGCGCCTCTGGACTGCGCATGATCTACGAGATCTACAACCAGCTGCTGCAGCGCTGGCCTGAGGACCGCCAGGTCAAAAATGCCCGGCTGGGGCTGACTCACAATCTCGGCGGCGTACCGCATCAGAATGTCTGCAG
>CAZQVX010000100.1:0-1919 GCA_964596845.1 uncultured Syntrophomonadaceae bacterium
GATCTCTGCCATCATGTGCACCCGCCCCAGGTTTTGTGTTGAAGCCGCCGACAGGGGAAAAGACATCCCTCCGGTACTGGACGATATGGCCCAGATTGTCGGCCCCAAAGCAAGAGTATGCGACGCCTTGGACGGCGCCGGAATTGCTGCCATTTTAGAAAAGAACAACGCCTGCCTTATCAGATCAAAAGAGGCTTTCTTTGCCCTGGCGGTGGGCAGGACCACTGAACAGGCCTTTGCCGCAACCCAGATATTGGAGAAATCGGCGCAAGCCTATATCGAGGGTGACTTGATCGGGGGCGCCAGGCCGCTTAACGCTTTTGTCGCCTGGGCTATGCATAAGCAATATAACCTCATCTATTCAAAAATGGACAGGCAAATTGAACCGCAGTCTGAACAAGATATCCCGCGAAGGATTCCTGAAGATGAGATGGCCAGGAGAAAAGCGATCATTGATTACGGTAAAAAGTTGTCCCTGGAGAATCTTGTGCAAGGCACCTGGGGCAACATATCCCTGCGCCTTGATGAAAGGTATATGCTGGTCACACCTTCAGGACTGGATTACATGAGGCTGACCCCTTACGATATTGTACGCGTGGATATGGGCACACTGGAATACGAGGGGCGGCTCAAGCCCACATCGGAAAAAAGCATTCACGCCGCGCTGCTTGCTGCTCAAGCAGATGTCAACTGTGTTGTCCATTCCCATCCTGTAAATTGCAGTGTCTTTGCCGCAGCAAGGAAACCGCTGCCCGTAGATAACGAAGCAGAAGAAGTACTGCTGGGGAAGGAAACGGGCTATGCGAAAACAGCCATTCCCGGCACCAAAAGCCTGGTCAAGGCGGTCACCGGCGCTATCAGCGGCGGCAATAAAACTTGTATAATGGGAAATCACGGCATTCTGGCATGTGGTGATTCTATCCGTGATGCCTTTGCAAAATGCCGGGCGATGGAAAGGGCGGCGCGGGATCACCTGGATAAAATGCGAGCAGTTAATTCGAATTGATAGTGGATCTGCTTAATCCGGGGCGGGTGCAACTGGACGCCTTCGGTAATGTTCATATCTGCCAGGGATTGATTATCGGCAATATGTGGGAAAAGCCCTCTTTCGAGAAAGGGCTAGCCGGGCGGCGCTCGCCGCCCGGTTTGTGCCGCTATTTGGCCGCTTCTTTTTTATCCCGCCACTTACAGTGATCCCTTTTGGAACAGAAATCGCAGGGAACAGACTCCGTGCACATTTCGGTGCCGTACCCGATGACAAAGGAGACAGACTTGCGGGGGATCATCAGGCAGCTGTCGGTGAGGTTGACCCCGATCTCATCGGCGGGAACCAGGCTGAAAAATACGCGCTGCTGCTCGATAGGCCATCCCTCCTGACCGGGGTTGGCCTTCATGCCAACCCTGTAGCCTGCGTTTTCGGCGGCGGCAGTGATCCGTTCTCTCACCAGGCGGGATATTTCACCCACCGCTGCCGTGCCGGCACCGTCCAGGGCCATAGCCCGCGACATATCCGTACCCATCAGCTCTGCCACCCGCTGCTCTAACGCTGGACCAATGGTGCAGAGCGCCAGGCTTAAACCGGAGGCTCCGGCGAATGCCCGCGCTATCAGGGGCCCGGAAAAAGCGCCTCCTTCAAAGGTGATCTTATCGTGCTGAAAGTCAATAACGTCCTGACTGCCGTAGAGCGCCGCCGGTTCCAACAAAGAATTGGCTTCATCAATAACACCGGAAGCGATCCTGATGATGAGCGCCGAAGCTTTTGCCGGATCGATGCCCTGTCCCTTAATAATTTGTTGCGCATCAAGCTTAATCTGCAGGTCCCTAACTGTCTCGTACATGGCCGGCCTCCTCGATTGCTACTCAGCGGATGAAGTTATACGGGGCCAATCAAGCCCACCTTTCTCTATTTTCGCGAAAGA
>CAZQVX010000100.1:2019-5826 GCA_964596845.1 uncultured Syntrophomonadaceae bacterium
ATCTGGCTGAAACATTACGAGACAGGGGTGCCTCACGATCTGGATATGCCCGATAAAACAATTCCCGATTACCTGGAGGAGACGGCGCAGCGCTTTCCTGATGTCATCGCCGCCAAATTCATGGGGGGTAAAATAACCTACCGGGAATTGAACAGCCTGGCCGGGCGTTTTGCGGCGATTCTGGCCGGCCTGGGCATCGGACAGGGCAGTCGGGTGGCTTTGAACTTGCCCAACTGTCCCCAGTTCATGATCGCCTACGGCGGTATCTTAAAAGTAGGTGCAGTGGTCATCCCCTGCAACCCTCTTTACGTGGAGCGGGAGCTGATCCACCAGCTGAACGATTCGGGTGCGGAAGCAATAGTCACCCTTAGCCGTTTTTACCCAACGGTCAGAAAGATCAAGGAAAAAACCGGTCTCAAGGAAATCATTGCCACGAACATAAAAGAATACCTGCCATTTCATCTGAAAACCCTTTATACGCTTTTTAAGGAAAAAGGAGAAGGTGATCGGGTCGTCCTGCAGCCCGGTGATCACTGGCTTCAGGACCTGATGAAGGAGTATGCCGCCGCCATTCCGCCCCGGGTGAAAACGAACCTTGATGATCCAGCCTGTTTCCTTTATACCGGTGGAACTACCGGCCTGGCCAAAGGGGCCTTTCTATCGCATCGCAACCTGGCTGGCAATGCATTGCAGATCAAAAGCTGGCTCACCGATCTTAGAGAAGGCGGCGAAATCGGCCTGGCGGTACTGCCCTTCTTTCACAGTTACGGCATGAGCACCTGCTTAAACCTCGCCCTGGTTTCCGGCGGCACTCTTCTTCTCATGCCGCAGTTTTCCCAGAAGGAGATCTTGGATCTGATTCAGCGGGAAAAACCTACGCTGATGCCTGGTGTGCCCACGTTGTATATCGCCATCATCAACGCCCCGGATATCCAGAAATATGATTTAAGCTCGATCCGGGTCTGCATCAGCGGCGCCGCACCGCTGCCTCTTGAGGTTCAAAACCGTTTTGAAGAACTTACGGGAGGCCGCCTGCGGGAGGGCTTCGGGTTAACGGAGACCTCGCCGGTGACGCACTGCAACCCCATCTACGGCCTCGCCAAGCCGGGCAGCATCGGAATTCCCTTTCCAGGGACAGAAGCAAAGATCGTCGATCTCGCCGATCCCTCCATTGAATTGCCCGCGGGTGAGATTGGCCAGCTGGCTATCCGGGGGCCCCAGGTGATGAAGGAATATGTCAACCAGCCCGAAGAGACGGCAAATGTATTTTTTGAAGACTGGTTTCTTACAGGTGATATCAGCAGGATGGATGAAGACGGTTACTTTTACATTGTTGATCGTAAGAAAGAGATGATTATCGCCGGAGGTTACAATATATTCCCGCGGGAGATCGAAGAGGTTCTTTTCATGCATCCTAAGGTTAAGGAGGCCTGCGCTGCAGGGATCCCGCATGATTATCGCGGGGAAACAGTAAAAGCCTACATCGTTCTTCGCGAAGGGGAAACCATGACCGAAGAGGAGGTCACCCGGTTCTGCCGGGATAACCTCTCCAGATACAAAGTTCCGAAAGTTATCGAGTTCAGGGATGAGCTGCCCAAAACGATAGTGGGGAAGGTGCTGCGCCGGGTTCTCATTGAAGAGGAATTGGCTAAAAAGAACCAGTGACGAAGTCTGATAATATATCAAATGCTGTATATCGGCCGCTTTTAAAGCGGCTTTTTTTAATCCCACTCCGGCGTCGAGTTGAATATATCGACGATTAAATATATAAATATTATTTTAAAGAATTAAAGGATAATCTTTGACGAAAGTCGAATGTATAGTTAAAATAGCGTGAGTATATTAAAATAGCAGAAAACAATTCAAAGAAAGAAGACTAAATTAGTGAGGTGGGTTCTTATGGAAAAGCAATGGTATAAAAGCTACGATCCCGGGGTGCCCCAAGACATGGTGCTGCCGCCCAAAACACTGCCCCATTACCTGGGGGAGGCCGCTGCTGAATACCCCAACAACATAGGGGTCCAGTTCATGAGCGGCCGGCTCACCTACAAAGAGTTAAACGAAGCGGTAGATAATTTTGCCCGGATAATCGCAGGCCTGGGGCTTAAACCGGGCAGTCGGGTGGCCCTGCACTTGCCCAACTGTCCCCAATATGTCATCGCCTTTCATGGGACATTGCGGGCCGGTTGTATTGTCACCCCCTGCAACCCGCTCTACGTAGAGCGAGAACTGGTGCACCAGCTAAACGATTCGGGTGCAGAAGCGATCATCACTTTGAGCCGTTTCTATCCCCTGGTTAGAAATACCAAGGATAAAACAAAACTGAAAGCGGTGATTGTGACCAGCATTAAAGATTATCTGGGGGGGGCGCTGAAACTTCTCTACACCCTGTTTAAAGAGAAAAAAGAGGGTGACCGGGCTACATTGGCATCGGATGACTTTTGGATGCTGGATCTGATGAAACGCTTTCGCAGTTATCCACTGCCCAAAGTTAAAACCGATCTTCAGGATCCGGCCTGCTATATGTATACTGGCGGGACCACCGGAGTGCCTAAGGGAGCGGTCCTGACTCATGCCAACATCCTGGCCAATGCCCTGCAGGCCAGGGAGTGGCTGCAAAAATACGAATTGGGTAAAGAGATTACCCTGGGGGCCTTGCCCTTTTTCCACAGTTACGGAATGTCTATCGGTATGAACCTGGCTCTGGTGCTTAAAGGGAAACTCATTACAGTGCCCCAGTTTAAATTGCAGGAGATCTTAAATATCATCCACAAGGAGAGGCCCACCCTGTTCCCCGGAGTCCCCACCATGTATGTGGCCATAAACAATGCCCCTGACCTGGACAAGTACGATTTAAGTTCCATCAAGGTCTGCATCAGCGGCGCTGCGCCTCTTCCCGTAGAGGTGCAAAAACAGTTTGAGAAAAATACTCGCGGCGGCAAGCTGCGGGAAGGTTACGGGCTCACCGAAACTTCGCCGGTGACACACTGCAACCCCATCTTCGGTGAAAACAGGCCCGGCAGCATCGGCCTGCCCTTCCCCGGAGTGGATGCCCGGATCGTCGATCTGGAGGATCCCTCCCGGGATATGCCCGTGGGCGAAAGGGGTCAGTTGGCGGTGAAAGGGCCGCAGGTAATGCAGGGTTATCTCAACCGGGATGAGGACAACAAAAATATATTTCATAACGGTTACATTCTTACCGGAGATATCGCCGTCATGGATGAAGACGGCTACTTCTACATTGTGGACCGTCAAAAAGATATGGTCATCGCCGGCGGTTTCAACATCTTCCCCCGGGAAATTGAAGAAATCCTCTACACTCATGAAAAAATCATGGAGGCTTGCGTGGCCGGAGTGCCCCATGAGTACCGCGGCGAGACCATCAAGGCCTACATTGTGCTCAAAGAAGGGGCCACCATGACCGAAAAAGAAGTAATTGACTTTTGCGCCGCGAACTTGACCAAGTACAAGGTGCCCAAGGTGGTCGAGTTTAGAGAGGAACTCCCGAAAACCATGGTGGGCAAGATCTTGCGCCGCATGCTTGTCGAAGAGGAGCAGGCCAAACTGGGCCGGAAAGCAGACAGCTAGAGGCCGATTTATACTTATATGAATGCAGGGGCGACTCTGAAGGGCCGCCCCTTTTGCAGCCGAAAATTCCTTGACAGCACACCTTCTGTTATGCTAAACTCCAATTTGGACAGCGCAGACACATTGCAGCAAATTATTTTTTTCTTTACGCCGAAGCTTAGCATAAGGGCCCATAGCTCAGTTGGAAGAGCGGCCGGCTCATAACCGGCTGGTCCCAGG
>CAZQVX010000101.1:0-5826 GCA_964596845.1 uncultured Syntrophomonadaceae bacterium
CCGCGGTAAAGTGTAAATTCAGCGGCCAGTTCAGGGCGGTAGCGGGCGTTGAATTCAGCCAGACCTTTTTCCGTCTGGGCGGCCGCGTTCACCTGTTTCCGGGAGCTGATGATATCTGCGGTAATCACGTAGTAATTCATTTCCGCCATAGAAAACATCACCCCTTATACGGCGATATTAATAGATCACCCCATTAAGGGTGATCTATTCTTCTGTTGTTGTATTATTCCTGCCTGGAATAATTTAAAGGCTATTTTTGTCATATTTTAACGGGAGCACCGGCGAATCGCATGGTCGAGAAGTAATCGTCAACGGTTTCGGCCCTGCGGATAAGCTGAACAGATCCGTTTTCTCTGAGCAGCAGTTCGGCGGAGCGGAGCTTCCCATTATAATTGTAGCCCATAGAGTAGCCGTGCGCGCCGGTATCGTGGATGACCAGCAGATCGCCGGGTTCGATTTTCGGCAGGGGGCGCTCTATGGCGAATTTGTCGGCATTTTCGCAGAGCGAACCGGTAACGTCGTAGATGCGGTCATGGGGCCTCTTCTCTTTGCCCGGTACGGTGATGTGGTGGTAGGCGCCGTATACGCCTGGGCGCATCAAATCGGCCATGCAGGCATCGAGCCCCACGTAATCGCGGTATTTGCTGGTCACATGGAGCACCCTGCTCACCAGGTAACCGTAAGGGCCGGTAATGAAGCGGCCGCATTCAAAAACGATGTTGATGGGGTCAAGGGAGGCGGCGGCAATGATCTTCTTGTATAAAGCGGCTATTTTAGTAGAGAGCGTCTCCAGCGGGATGCCTTCTTCCTCCGGGCGATAGGGAATCCCCAGGCCGCCGCCCATGTTGATGGTCTCCAGGCGGATCCCTGTTTCGTCGTTGATCTTCACCGCCAGCTCAAAGAGCATGCGGGCGGTCTCCACAAAATAGCCGCCGTCAAGCTCGTTGGAAGCGATCATAGTGTGCAGAGCGAAGCGTTTCGCCCCTTTTATTTTCATGATCCGAAAAGCATCGATAATCTGATCCCGAGTGACCCCATATTTCGCTTCCTGGGGCAAGCCGATGATGGCATTTCCCAGGCGGGTATCGCCGGGATTATAGCGGAAAGAGATCAGCTCGGGGATTCCCGCGCTCTGCTCCAGGGTCTCGATGTGACAGATGTCGTCGAGATTGAGCACCGCCCCCAGGCGGGCTGCCTCGGCAAACTCCCGGGCCGGCGTATCATTGGATGTAAACATGATCTCTTCACCGGTAAAGCCGACTTTTTCAGCCAGGAGCAGCTCTGTCAGGGAGCTGCAGTCCACGCCCATCCCTTCTTCTTTTAACAGCTGCAGGATGGCCGGGTTGGGGCACGCCTTTACGGCAAAGTAATTTCTGAAGCCCGGGGCCCAGGCGAAAGCCCGGTTAAAGGCGCGGGCATGGTCCCGGATGGCTTTTTCATCATAAAGGTGAAAGGGGGTGGGATGATGGGCGGTTATCTTCTCAAGCTTTGCTCTGGTCAGGGGAATTCGTTTCTCGTTAATGACATTGCTCTCCTTTCATGCCCGGTCAAAATTACTTCATCAATGCACCTGCAAGCTTAGTTTTAATGCTTTGAACGGCTTCTTCGATATCGGCTCTGTGGCCGAAGGCGCTCAAGCGAAAGTAGCCCTCCCCTGAGGGGCCGAAGCCCGAACCGGGTGTTCCGACGACATGGGCTTCACGCAAAAGTTTATCGAAAAATTCCCATGAAGAGAGGCTGCCCGGGGTTTTCAGCCAGAGATAGGGGGCGTTCTCGCCGCTGTATACAGTCAAGCCGTGATCGCTCAAGCCTTTCTTGATGATGCGGGCATTTTCCATGTAATAGCCGATGAGCCCCCTGCATTCTTCTAAACCCGCGGGGGAAAGAACGGCCAGGCCGCCGTGCTGGGCGATGTTCGAAGCTCCGTTAAAAAAGGTGGTCTGGCGGCGCAGCCAGCACCGGTGTACCTCTCCTGCTGCGCTCCCTTCCACGGTCAGGGTTTTCGGGACAGCGGTCCAGCCCAGGCGCACGCCGGTAAAGCCGGCGAACTTGGAAAAGCTGTTGATCTCGATGGCGCATTCCCGTGCGCCTTCAATCTCAAATATAGATCGCGGCAGCGCCGGGTCGGTAATATATTCGGCGTAGGCGGCATCGAAGATGAGAACTGCTTTATGTTCCCGGGCGTAGTCGACAAATTTTTTCAGCTGCCGGTGGTCGGCCACAGCCCCCGTGGGGTTGTTTGGGCTGCACAGATAGATGAGATCAACTCTCTCTGCGGGCGGCTCGGGGATAAAACCCTGTTCTTCGCGGCAGGGCATATAGACGAAACCGCCGTAGTTGCCCCGGGAGGGCTCGTAAGGGCCCGAGCGGCCGGCGATGACGTTGGAATCCACATAGACGGGGTAGGCGGGATCCTGGAATGCCACCCGACTGCCGGCGCTGAAAATGGATTGGATGTTGCCGGCGTCCGGCTTGGCCCCGTCACTGATAAAAAATTCGTCGGGCTCCAGGGCGGCGCCCCGGCCGGCGTAGTAGCGGGACAGCTCGCGCCGCAGCTCTGCGCTGCCCTGCTCGTCGCCGTATCCGCTGTAGCTCTCCGTATCAGCCAACCGCTCCACACCCTCTTTAAGCCCATTGATGACCGTGGGGGTCAGCGCCTCGGTGGTGTTGCCGATACCGAGACGATGAATTTTAATCGAGGGGTTCTGCGCTTGAAATGCTCTCACCCGCCGCTCGATCTCGGGGAACAGATATCCTGCCGCCAGTTTGCGGTAGTTGCTGTTGATGCGGGCCATTTCTCACGTTACCTCCGCGATATCAAGGCCGGCCATAGACTCCCGGATGACATCGTAATGTTCATCCTTCTCC
Source organism: uncultured Syntrophomonadaceae bacterium (assembly GCA_964596845.1). Taxonomy (GTDB): domain Bacteria; phylum Bacillota; class Dethiobacteria; order DTU022; family DTU022; genus JAAZIN01. The sequence continues at coordinate 2,869 of CAZQVX010000101.1, forward strand.
AGAGAGCAGATGGGCAAACGAAAACTCTCGTTGCACCAGCCTTTCATGGCCATGGCTGTCTTGATGGGAATGGGGTTGGTCTCAACGAAGCAGGCCTGGAAAAAGGGGGTCAGGCGTTTTTCCAGCTCGCGCGCCCTGGCAAAATCGCCCTCCAGGGCGCTGTGGACCATCTCCCTCATCTGGTGAGGGATGAGGTTGGCGGCGACGGAGACCACGCCGTCTCCACCGGCTTCGATCAAGTCCACCGTCATGTTGTCATCGCCGCAGAGGACAATAAATTTGTCATTCCGTAAACTGATGAGGTTTTTCATCTGGGCCAGGCTGCCCGATGCTTCCTTGACGCCGATGATATTTTCGTTTTCACCCATGAGGCGAAGCAGGGTTGGGTTTTCCAGGTTGACCCCTGTCCGGCTTTTAATGTTATAGAGGATACAGGGGATGGAAACCGATTCGGCCACAGCTTTAAAATGCAGGTAGAGTCCTTTCTGGGTGGGCTTGACATAATAGGGGTTGACCTGCAGGACGGCATCGACTCCCGCCTGCTCGGCATGCTGGGACAGCTGGATCGCTTCGCTGGTGGCATTGCTGCCGGTGCCGGCGATCACCGGCACCCGGCCCCTGGTAAATTTAACGGTCAGGTCGATCACCCGATCGTGCTCCTCGTGAGAGAGTGTAGAGCTTTCTCCCGTGGTCCCGCAGGGGACCAGCCCGTCAACACCTGCCTCGATCTGGTATTCCACGAGCCGCTGCAAGGCGCTTATATCCACGGCCCCCGTTGATGTGAAGGGAGTGACTAGTGCGGTAAAGACTCCTTTGAACATGTTATTGATTTTCCTCACCCCTGATTGTTGAATTCATAAGATCGTTGATGTCATAGAGGCCGCTCCGGCCGCAAATCCATTCGGCTGCCTGCACCGCCCCCTCGGCAAAGCCGCAGCGACTGCGGGCGCTATGCTCCAGAATGATGGTGTCGACATCGCTGTCAAAAACAACCCGGTGTTCTCCCGGGGCTGAACCGCCCCTGCTTGAAGAGAGATGCAGTTCGCGTTCTTCAAGAGGGCGCTCCGGAAGGTCGGTCAAGAGGGATGACTTTCCATCCAGTTTTTCCAGAAGAAGATCCGCGATCATCCTGGCTGTGCCCGACGGGCTGTCGATTTTCCGGCGATGGTGGGACTCGTGAACGAGGACATCGTACTGGGGAAAGCGGTTCATGATTGAGGCTGCTGTTTCGATCAGCTTCAAGAACAGATTGACACCCAGAGAAAAATTGCTCGACCAGATCAGGCCTATACCGCTTTCTTTCACGATAGAGGCCACCCGTTCCATCTGTGCATACCAGCCGGTGGTGCCGACTACCGCCGCTACCTGCAGTTCTGCATAGCGCTCAATATTCTTGACGACTGCCTGCGGCGAAGTGAAATCAATTATAACATCAAGCGGCGGAGATAGACAAGTGAACTCTCTGGCGTTCACCTCTTTGGCTCTGCTCTGCGGATCGAGGACCAGGGGGACCAGATGCCCCCGGGCCAGAGCTGCCTGCCTGACGAGTGCACCCATCTGTCCAAATCCCGCGATGCCTATGCGCATTTTACTTCTTCTCCTTTTATGTTTATTTCTCTATCCGGTGCTGCGGACTAAGGGGCAGACTTGCTGCTTTGGGCTCTCCTAAGCCGGTTCCTTTCTATGCTCCCCGAACCTATGCCCCCCATTATAGTAAATAAAGCGAAGAGTTAAAAGCCTTTTGACTGCAGCCTTTTGACGGCAGCATTTGCCGGCGGAAGGCAAAGCGCCGGAGCAGTGTTGATCTATAGAAGATTTGAGCACATGGCAGGATTATTCCAGCATGTGGTGGTATTAATAAGATTAAGACAACTGTATAACTAAAAAGTGTGGTCCGGGTTGATCCGGAAAACTATTGAGGAGGTGCTGCTATGCTGCTCAACCCCAAACTTCACGACCGGCCTTACCCCGACGCGGCTTCGCGGGAGATCATGCTGAAGACCATCGATTTTTTTGAGAACAAGGGTAAAGTAAAGTTGAAAAAAGACGATCGCGAGCGGGTCTGGTACGAAGATTTTCTGCAGTTTGTGCGTGACAACGAGATATTCTACAAATTGCTCACTCCCGATGCCTACGGGGAGGGCGGTTGCCGTTGGGATACCTGGCGGAACTGCGAATTCAACGAGATCCTGGCTTTTTACGGTCTGCATTACTGGTATACCTGGCAGGTTTCCATACTGGGCCTGGGCCCCATCTGGATGAGCCCCAACGAGCAGGCCAAGCGCCGCGCCGCGCAGCTGCTCAAAGAAGGCCATGTGTTTGCCTTTGGCCTTTCCGAAAGGGAACATGGGGCGGACATTTACTCTACCGGGATGTCTCTGGCTCCCCAAGCCGACGGCACCTACCGGGCCAACGGCGAGAAGTACTACATCGGCAATGGCAATATCGCCGAGATGGTTTCCACCTTCGGCAAGATCGCCGGCACCGATGATTATGTGCTCTTTGCGGCCAACTACCGGCACAAGAACTATGAGCTGGTGAAGAACATCGTCAACTCGCAGTCATATGTTGCCGATTTCATCCTTCGTGATTATCCCATCACCGAAAACGACATTTTGTCCCGGGGCCCGGCAGCCTGGGATGCCGCCCTGAACACCGTCAACGTGGGCAAATACAACCTGGGCTGGGCCTCCATCGGCATCTGCACCCATGCCTTCTACGAGGCGCTGAACCACGCCGCCAACCGCAGCCTCTACGGCATCTATGTGACCGACTTTCCCCATGTGAAGCAGCTCTTTGTGGATGCCTACACCCGCCTGGTGGCGATGAAACTTTTTGCCCTGCGGGCGGCGGACTACATGCGGGCGGCCTCACCCGAAGACAGGCGCTATCTGCTTTACAACCCCACCATGAAGATGAAGGTGACCACCCAGGGCGAAGAGGTGATCAACCTGCTCT
>CAZQVX010000102.1:0-5766 GCA_964596845.1 uncultured Syntrophomonadaceae bacterium
AAGGCGGCGCCACCTTGTTTTTAACCACCCTGACTCTGGTCCGGTTACCGATGATCACATCGCTCTGTTTTAGCGCCTCTACCCGCCGCACATCGAGGCGCACTGAGGAATAAAATTTCAGAGCCCTGCCCCCGGGCGTAACCTCGGGGTTGCCGAAAATGACACCCACTTTTTCTCGGATCTGGTTGATGAAGACAGCTACGGTCTGCGATTTGCTGATAGCTCCCGATAATTTGCGCAGCGCCTGCGACATGAGGCGGGCCTGCAAGCCTACATGCGCGTCTCCCATTTCGCCCTCAATTTCGGCCCTGGGCACCAGCGCCGCCACGGAGTCGATGACCAGAACATCGATAGCCCCGCTGCGGACCAGTGCTTCGGCAATCTCTAGAGCCTGCTCGCCGGTATCGGGTTGAGAGACCAGCAGTTCATCGATATTTACCCCCAGTTTAGCGGCGTAGCCGGCATCAAGTGCATGTTCGGCATCGATAAATGCGCAGTAGCCGCCCAGTTTCTGGGCTTCGGCAATAACATGCAGCCCAACGGTAGTCTTACCCGATGACTCCGGGCCGAAAATTTCCACAACGCGCCCCCGCGGCAGCCCTCCGATGCCCAGAGCCAGATCCAGAGAAAGACACCCTGTGGGGACGACAGCAATTCCCGTAGTTGCATGCTGGCCCAGTTTCATTACCGAGCCCTTGCCGAATTGTTTTTCAATGTGCAGCAAGGCCGCTTCAAGAGCCTTTTCTTTGTCCACTTTCATAACCCCTTTCAGTGGGTTCAGCTGATAGATCCTCTATTCTTGTTTACTGTTTATTTTCCTCTATTTTCCCATAAAAATTATATCTTCCAGGGACCTGTAGATTGCTCCTCCGGGGGTAAGCGTACTCTCGTAAAGGCGCAGTGAGCGTACCGGCACCGGTTTTGTGGAGAAGCTGCTTTCGGCACTGAGCAGTCGTTCTACTGTGCCCACCGGCAGGGGCAGGCGCGCCCGGCCCAGGGTGAGATGCGCTTTGAAGGGGCGGTTTTCAGCTGGGAAGCCTTTCATTGCCAGCGCCTCCTCGAGCGAGGCAGCCAGCGTTTTAACATCGGCCGCTCCTTCCAGAAGGCCGGTCCAGATAATGCGAGCCCGCCGCGGTGATGGAAACACACCGGTGCGGCCCAACCGCATGTTAAAAGGGGCAGTTGATGCGGCGGCCTGCTTCACGGCGGTGATAATTGACGGGACCGCGCTTTCTTTCTGCTCGCCCAGAAATTTCAGGGTCAGGTGCAGCCCTTCTGGCCGGACCCATCTGACGCCGTCGAGAAGACTCGCCAGGCGCCGCTGCAGCGCCTGCACATTTTCTTTCTGTTCAGCAGAGGGATCAATGGCGATAAACAGGCGCAATATCACGCGCCTCCTTTCAACAATGAGAATTGTAAAGGGCGCTAAACTGCTATATTTTTCACTTCGGATGAAAAACCCTTTTTTACGCTGAGGCGGCCCTCATCTGACTTTAGGGCTCGCGGTTATAGAAGCGCTGCAGGGTAAAAGAGTCCTGAAGCTGTTCGATAGTGATGAGATCGGCGGCGGTCAGCTTAAAACCGCGGTCAGGATCCGGGCTGAAGTTAAGGATCACGGCGCTGTAGGGGATCTTATGCGGCGCCAGCAGGCCGCGGACACCGGCGGCGCCGGTGGTTCCGGCGTTGATCACTATGGTGCCGCTCTCTTCATCGAAATGGATTTTTGCACTGTGGCTATGGCCGCAAAGGATAAGCGGCAGTTTTCCCAAAAAAGGGCCGGCCATGATCTCGTTATGCACGGCAAAAATATGAGGGGGGTTTTTATCTTCGAGCAGCGCCCCGCCGGGAAGACTCTCTTTCAATAAGGCCTCTTCGGCAAATACCTCAGGGGCCTGGGTAGCCGCAGCCGGATCCGCCAGGCCGGCAATGCGCAGGCCGGCTACCTCCACGGGCTCCGGCCCCAGAATGACAGCCCCCTCCCGGCGCAGCATCTCGACGCTCTGGGGGGTGTCATGATTACCGGGGACGAAGAGGTAGGGCAGCGGCAGACCGGTCAGACGGGCCATAAGCTCAGTTTCAAGCTCTGAGCCGTAATCGGTGATATCCCCGGTGTCGATGATAAGATCAATCTGGAAACTCTCTGTGACTTTATCGATGAGATCAAAGGCGGCCGGATTGTTATGGATGTCGGAGACATGGAGCACCCGGATCCCGCCGCTTTCGAAAGGCGGACTGAACTGATCCAGACGGCTGGAGATCTTCTCCAGGTTTGCCGCCATCACTCCGAGCTGTTCGCTCAGTGCACTCACAGTATCAGCCGCCTGCTCGGCCAGGCCGATAATCCAGGGTGCCGCCGCCAGGGCGCCTTCAAAGCGGGGGTTGGCAAAAGCCCCGGTGTCATAGGGGTAGATCAGCGTGGCTCCAAGCAGCAGGGCCAGCATCAGCACGCTCAGCAGCCCACAGAGGGCGGCCCGGCGGAGAGCGCGTCGCCGGCTGCTTTCTCTTGAAAGCAGAAATATAATAAGTGCACTGCAGAAAAATGTGACAGCTGACTGGCGGATTAAGAAATAAGCCATCTTCTCCTTGAATTCAGTTTGCAGAAAGGAAAGAGCCGGAGATGCGGAAATTTCCCGGACAGATGCTGTGAAAAGATCGGGATCGATATTTTTAAGGGTAATTTCCAGGAGAAAAGGGGCCCAATGGGTGGCCGCCTCCAGTTTGCCAAGAGGTGGAAAGACTATAACCGTCTCACCGCGCAGCGAGGGAATCAGCGCTGCGGAAAATTCGAAGGCCTTTGCGGTAAAGCCGGTCTCGCTGAAAAGGGCGGCAGCGATTAATAGACCGGCCAGGGCGGAGAAGAGGAGCAGAACCAGTTCTTTTTTCTTATTGCTCTTCAGCGCGCATCATCCTCCAGAGCAGTGTCAACAGGGTCTGCACCGACCTCTCTTTGACGGCCCGGCGGGTGCCGTTCAGCTCCAGGCGGCGGCAGATATTGCCCGCCGGGCCGGCGAGGGCAATATAGACCAGGCCTGCCGGGAGACCCGAGGGATCGCTGTCGGGGCCGGCGATGCCGGTGATGGCGGCTCCAAAATGGGCATCCAGCACTTTCCGGGCGCCGCAGGCCATCGCCAGGGCTACCGCTTCACTGACAGCCCCTTCCTGCTCCAGAAGCCCGGGATCGACGCCCAGAAGCCTCTCTTTGGCTTCGTTGGTATAGGTAACCAGCGAACCCTTTAAGAATTGGGAACTGCCCGGTACATCGGTGATCCTATCCGCAAGCAGTCCGCCGCTGCAGGACTCGGCCAGCGCCAGGGTGAGGCGGCGCTCCGTAAAAAGCCCGGCCACAGCGCCGGCAAGGGTAGTCTCGTCTTCGCCGTAAATATATTCGCCCAGATCCCGGCGCAGGCGAGCGGCGGTTTCATCTAGCAGCCGTCCGCCCGGCTCACCGCAGCTTTTTAGCTGCAGCAGCACCTCGCCTCCCCGGGCCACCAGGGATAGCGCTATTTCGCCCGGCAGGCCGCTTGCTTTAACCTTCTCCTCAAGCAGCGATTCACCGCAGCCGGCAGTCCGGATTATTTTTGTTCGCCAGCTACCCGAAGAGCGCAGAGATTTCAAGAAGGGAAGAATATCCTCTTCAAACATAGGCTCCATCTCCACCGGGGGCCCGGGCAGAAGAATAACCCGGTGCTGCTCTCCTGCCGGCACGATCATTCCGGGGGCAGTGCCCCGGGAATTGGGCACCAGGCGGCTTCCGTCAATGATCAGGGCCTGCTTGCGGTTTCCCGGCGGCATGGGATAACCCCGTCCGGCAAACATCTGCTCCAGGTGTCCGAGCCATTCCCGGTGCGGGCATAAAGGGCGTCCCAGCAGCTCCGCCACTGCTTCTCTGGTGAGGTCATCGTCGGTCGGGCCCAGCCCTCCGGTACAGATGACCACCTCGCTCAGGCCTAGGGATTGTTTCAACGCCCCCTCGATCTCGGGAGCGCTGTCAGAGACCACGCGCTGCTCCCGCACCTGGATGCCGCAAGACCAGAGGCGGCGCGAAATGTAGCCGGCGTTGGTGTTTTCCACCAGGCCGGTGAGAAGCTCACTGCCGATACAGATCAGGTCAACCTGCAAGCGAATCACATCCATTTTTAGACTGATTATATCATGCTTTCAGCAGGCTTCGCTGGATGATGATAAAGCCAGGCGGCGCAGCGCTTCGCCGCTGATTTTCTCTTTTTCAAGAATAGTGCGGGCGATCTCTTTGATCAACTCAAACTTCTCGACAAGCAGATCATGGACCCACTGTTCCTGGACGCCGATGATCTGTTGAATGGTACGGTGCAGCAGCCCTTGAGGCAGGTCCTTAATGCTGACTACACCGAGGCTGGAGAGCCCGGCGGCGATAAGTTTTTTTGCCAGCTCCACCGCCTGTTCAAAGTCATTCAGCGACCCGGTGCTCCGGTTGCCCAGGACCAGCTTCTCGCTGCCGGCGCCCCCGAGAAAAACAGCGATCTGCTCTTCGAGATGATCGGTGGTATAGATATAATAATCCCGCTCGGGCTGGTGGCGGACGTAGCCCAGCGCCTTGCCGCGCGGTGTAATTGTCACCATGGATACAGAACCCGGTTTCAGCGCCTCACTGACCAGAGCATGGCCGGTCTCGTGGACGGCGATGCGCCAAAGCTCTTCTTCGCCGGGTTTACGCTCCAGCTTTTCGCCCATGATCACCTTGTCGATGGCCTCCATAAGCTCTTTTTCCCCGATGCGCTTCCGCCCCTCACGCATGGCCAGGATAGCGGCCTCATTGGCCAGGCTCTCCAGGTGCGCGCCGGAAAAACCAAAAGTCTCGCGGGCGATCCGCTCCAGGGAGACAGATTCCTCCACCGGCTTGTTGTGAAGGTGCAGTTTTAAAATCTGCTCCCGTCCCTCCAGATCAGGCAAATCTACCTGGACCGTCCGATCAAAACGTCCGGGGCGAAGCAGCGCCGGATCGAGCGCTTCGGGGCGGTTGGTGGCGCCGATGACCAGGATGTTAAGTTCGCCGTTTCCACCGAGGCCGTCCATCTCCACCAGAAGCTGGTTCAGAGTCTGGTCATATTCCAGGTGGCTGCTGTGACGGCCGCGTTTTCCGCCGAGAATATCGATCTCATCGATGAAGAGGATGGCGCTTTTCCGTTTTTCACTTACCGCTTTGCGCCGGCACTGGCTGAAGAGCTTTCGCACTCGCTGCGCCCCCACCCCGGCGTACATTTCGATAAATTCGCTGCCGGCCACGCTGATAAAGGTTGAACCGGTATAACCGGCTGCCGCTTTGGCCAGAAGTGTTTTTCCCGTCCCCGGCGGCCCCACCAGCATGACCCCCTTAAGCGGCCGGATACCCATATGCCTGATCTCATGAGGTTTGATCACAAAATCAAGGGCTTCCAGCAGCTCCTTTTTGGCTACATCCTGGCCTCCGATCTGGTTGAAGCTGATCTGTTTGCCCCGGACACTCTGGCCCACGGTGTTCAGATTGGGGGTTTTAAGCCCGGAAAAACTGAAAAGAACGAGGAACAAACTCGCCAGGATGACCAAAGGTATGAGGCTGCTCTGGTAGTAGAGCAGGATGACCACGCCCGCCGCCCCTGCTCCGACTAAATACTCACGCATCCGCAGCCCCTCCTTCCGAAAATGCGGGCAGCGGTACGATGAGGTAGAGATAGCCCTCCCCATCTCGCGCCTGCAGGTAGAGATAACGTGAATCAACGGTAAAAGAATGGCCGGTCAGGCTGTAAGCGG
>CAZQVX010000103.1:0-5712 GCA_964596845.1 uncultured Syntrophomonadaceae bacterium
AACCGGCGACGAGATGGTCGTAACCTACAACGTGGGCACCGAACCGGAGACGCTGGATCCGGCGTTGATGACCGGGATTCCAGAATTTCACATGACGCTGCAGATGTTTGAAGGGCTGACCAGGCTGGATGAGGAAAACCATCCGCAGCCTGCCTGCGCCGAGAGCTGGGATATCAGCGATGATCAGACAGAGTACACCTTCCACCTGCGTGACGGCCTTAAGTGGTCCAACGGCGATCCGCTGACCGCTTACGACTTTGAATTTGCCTGGAAGAGGGCCGTCGATCCGGATATAGCTGCCGATTACTGCTACATGTTTGACCTCATCGAGGGTGCGCAGGATTGTTACGAGGGCGAAGGCAGCCCTGATGATATCGGGATCACCGTTATCGATGACAAAACCTTGAAAGTAAAGCTGCAGTCTGGAGCGCCTTACTTTCTGGATCTGACCTCTTTCCCCACTTACTATCCCCTGCACCAGGAAACAGTGAAAGCCGACGACGAGGGCTGGCACCTGAAGCCGGAGACAACCATAGTCAACGGGCCTTTCAAGCTGGAGAAAAGGGAGCAGGGCCGGCTGGAGTATGTTCCCAACGAGCATTACTGGGATGCCGGCGCAGTGAAACTGGACCGCCTTATCTTCACCATGGTTGAGGATCTCAACACCGAGCTGACCATGTTTGAAAACGGCGAAGTAGACATGACCCATGACGTTCCCGGCCCGGAGATCCCCCGGCTGAAGAACGATTTACCCGACGAACTGCAGATCTTCCCCTATCTGGGCACCTACTACTATATTTTCAACTGTGAGCGGAAGCCTTTTGACGATGTCAAGGTGCGCAAGGCTTTGACCCTGGCAATCGATCGCAAGGCCCTCTGCGAAGAGGTCACCCAGGGCGGAGAGCTTCCGGCCTTTGCTTACGTGCCCCCCGGCATTGCCGATGTGGCGGAAGGCTCGGATTTCCGCGAAGAAGGCGGTGATTTCTACAAGGAGGATGTTGAAGAGGCGAAAGCGCTGCTGGCTGAAGCGGGTTATCCCGACGGTAAGGGCTTCCCCGCCTTTGAAATTCTCTACAACACCCATGATATGCACAAGATTATCGCCGAGGCGATCATGGAGATGTGGGAGCAGAACCTGGGCATCACCGGGATCACCCTGACCAACCAGGAGTGGGGCACCTACCTGACCACTCGCGACGAGGGCGACTTTGACGTGGCCCGGGCCGGCTGGATTGGGGACTATGTAGAGCCCAACAGTTTCCTCGACATGTGGAAAACCGGCAGCGGCAACAACAACGCCCAGTGGGGCGATGCGCGTTACGACGCCATCATCAAAGAACTGGTGACCCTTGCCGATCCGGCCAAGCGGATGCCGCTTATGCATGAGCAGGAAGAGATCCTGATGCGGGATATGCCGATTATGCCCGTTTACTATTACACCAGCCCCATGATGGTCAACAGCAAGCTGAAAGGCTTCCTCTACCTGACCACCGGCGGACTTGACTTTAAAACGGCTTTTCTCGAGAAATAGTAAATGTCTTTAGTTTATTGAAACCAAGGGGTATACTGAGAACGAAAAAATGACGGTATACCCCTTCATTCGGGGGAACGGACCTGCTACCCCGGCTCATAGGAATAGTTTCCGCCTGTGGTGCGGTTCGTTCTCCCCTTTGTGTAAAGGGGGTTCGGTAGGATTTGGGGAACTATCTGGTGCGGCGGTTGTTGTATGCATTTCTGGCCTTATTCGTGGTGGTTACAGTAACATTCTTTTTTATGCATATCATACCCGGCGGCCCCTTCCAGCGTGAGAAGGCCTTGCCTGAGGCAGTCAAGAAAAATATAGAGGCCAGGTACAAACTGGATCAGCCGATTTATCTTCAATATCTTGATTATCTGTCACATCTGGCCAAGGGCGATCTGGGCCCTTCGTACAAATACCGCGGTCAGACCGTCAACGATATTATCGAAGCAAGGTTCCCTGTGTCCGTACAGTTGGGCAGCACCGCTATTCTTATTGCGCTGCTGCTGGGGATACCTGCGGGCATATTGGCGGCGCTTTACCAGAATAAGATCATGGATCACCTGGTCATGTTCTTCAGCACCATCGGCATCGCCATGCCCAGTTTTGTCATCGGGACCTTATTAATGTATTATCTCTCGTACAGATGGGGTCTGCTGCCCTCTTCTATGTGGGGTTCGCCCAAACATGTGATCATGCCGGCGATCGCCCTGGCGGGGCTGCCGACAGCTTTTATCGCCCGGCTGACCCGTTCGAGCATGCTCGAAGTTTTAGGCCAGGACTATATGAAAACCGCTATAGCCAAAGGGCTGCCCCGGCTGCGCATCCTTGTGGTGCACGGCATTAAAAATGCCATTCTTCCGGTAGTCACTTATCTGGGCCCGCTGGTGGCCGGCGTATTGACCGGCACCTTTATCGTGGAAAATATTTTCGCCGTGCCCGGACTGGGGAAGCATTTTGTGATCAGCATCTACAACCGTGATTATACCGTGATTCTCGGTGTGACTGTATTTTATTGCGTTATACTCATTCTTGCCAACCTGCTGGTGGATCTGATTTATCCCCTGCTTGATCCGCGCATCCAGCTGAGCGCCGGAAAGGAGCAGGTTTAAGATGGCTCTTCCCATGGACGTATTTAAACCGCTGAGAAAACAAGAGTTTAAAGCTGAGCTGATCCGGCCGAGCACGACCTACTGGCAGGATGCCTGGCGCAGATTGAAGCAGAACAAAGTGGCCATGGGCAGCCTTGTCCTCATTTTTCTCATTCTTCTTTTAGCCATTTTCGGCCCCATCTTTTCGCCTTACACCTATTCCGAACAGGACTTCTCACGGAAAAACCAGGGGCCCAGTGCGGAGCACTGGTTTGGCACAGACGGCCTGGGGCGGGATGTCTTCACCAGGGTCCTGCACGGCGCCCGGATCTCGCTATCCATCGGCTTTGTGGCAGCCCTGGTGGCGCTGCTCGGGGTCTTCTATGGAGGGGTCTCCGGTTTTGCCGGCGGCTGGGTGGATAACGCGATGATGCGTTTCGTGGACATCATGTACAGCATTCCCTTCTTGCTCTGGGTGATCATCATGATGGTTTTTTTGAAAGAGATCATGCCCAAAAATGCCGGGCTTATCGCCATGTACATTGCTCTGGCGCTGATCTACTGGCTCGATATGGCCAGGATCGTGCGGGGGCAGATCCTGGCTCTCAAAGAGCAGGAGTTCGTTCTGGCTGCGCACACCATTGGGGCCCCGCGGGCGCGGATTCTGCTGCGCCACCTCATTCCCAACAGCATGGGGCCTATTATCGTCACAGCCACCCTGGCCATACCCGAGGCTATTTTTACCGAGGCCTTCTTGAGTTTTATCGGATTGGGCGTCTCTGCGCCAAGGGCCAGCTGGGGGATGCTGGCTTCGGATGCCCTGGTCAGCCTGAAGTCATATCCCCATCTGCTTTTCTTCCCCGCTGCGGCGATCTGTATCACGCTGCTGGCTTTCAACTTTCTGGGCGATGGTTTACGCGATGCACTCGATCCGAAGATGCGAAAGTAGGAGGTCTTCTTTATGGAACAGTTGTTGCAGGTTCAAAACCTGGAAGTTGAATTTAGAACCTATGCCGGTGTGGTCAGGGCGGTGCGTGGGGTGGATTTCGAGGTCGCCCCGGGTGAGGTGCTGGCTATTGTAGGGGAGTCGGGTTGCGGCAAGAGCGTAACCGCCCAGTCGATCATGCAGTTGATTCCTTCGCCTCCCGGCAAGATTACCGGGGGCTCCATCATTTTTGACGGGGAAAATATATTAAGTAAAAACGAGCGCCAGATGCAGAAGATCAGAGGCAATTCTATCGGGATGATCTTCCAGGATCCCATGACCTACCTGAACCCGGTTTTATCCATTTCCACCCAGGTTACAGAGAACCTGCGCCTGCATAAAGGCATGACCCGGGAGCAGGCCCTGCGGCGAGCGGAAGAGCTTTTTCACCTGGTGGGTATACCTGAACCGAAAATTCGCTTGAAACAGTACCCGCACCAGTTCAGCGGGGGGATGCGGCAGCGGGTCATGATTGCCATGGCCCTGGCCTGCGAGCCGAAGCTGATCATCGCCGATGAGCCCACCACGGCCCTGGATGTAACCGTCCAGGCCCAGATTCTGGAGCTGATCAAGGGGCTGAAAGATCGTTTTCAGACCGCGATTATCCTGATCACACACGACCTGGGGGTCGTGGCCGGGCAGGCAGACCGGATCTTGGTCATGTACGCGGGGCAGATCGTGGAGACCGGAACCCTGGACGAGGTCCTGAAAAAACCGGCTCACCCTTACACCTGGGGGCTGTTACAGTCGGTGCCCCGGTTGGATGCCGTCAAGGGGAAGAAGTTGACCCCCATTTGGGGACAGCCCCCTGATTTGCTGCAGCATTTTACCAGCTGCCCCTTCGCGCCCAGGTGCGATTATGCCATGGGCATTTGCGCCCGGGAAATACCGCCCTTTTTTAACGGTGAAAAGGTTAGATGCTGGCTGAATCATCCCCAGGCTCCCAAGGTGAAATTTAAGAAGGAGGTTTCCTGATCATGGCTGCAACTGAGGCCCAGGCGCCCATTCTACAAGTAGACAATTTGAAAAAATACTTTCACCAGGGGAGCGGCGGCAAATGGTTAAAGGCTGTCGACGGCGTTACCTTCTCCATTCAGACCGGGGAGACCCTGGGGCTGGTCGGCGAAAGCGGCTGCGGGAAAACCACTGTGGGCCGCACTGTGATCGGGCTATACCAACCCTCCGGGGGCGAGGTAGCCTACAAGGGGGTCAATCTGACCCGGGCATCGGCCTCCCGGCGCCTGAAAAACAGGCGGCAAATGCAGATGATCTTTCAGGATCCTTACGCCTCCTTGAACCCGAGAATGACGGTGGGCGATATCGTCGGTGAGCCCATTGCCATTCACCAGTCTGCAATGGAAAAAAATCAGCGGATGGAAAGGATCCATGAGCTGCTCGATATGGTCGGACTGAGTTCGGAGCATGCCAACCGCTACCCTCATGAATTTAGCGGCGGCCAGCGCCAGCGCATCGGCATTGCCCGGGCCCTGGCGGTGGAGCCGGAACTCATTGTCTGCGATGAACCCGTCTCAGCTGTGGACGTCTCCATCCAGGCCCAGATCATCAATATGCTGGAAAAACTGCAGGAAGATCTGAATTTGACTTACCTGATCATTGCCCATGATCTGTCTATGGTGAAGCATATTTCCGATCGGGTCGCGGTGATGTACCTGGGGAAAATTGTGGAACTCGTGGAAAGTGAAGAGCTTTATCACAATCCGCTTCACCCCTACACCCGGGCCCTGCTCTCGGCGGTGCCCATCGCTGATCCCGATGTGGAACGGCAGCGCAAGCGTATTCTTCTCGAAGGCGACCTGCCCAGCCCGGTGAATCCGCCCCCGGGGTGCTATTTTCATACCCGCTGCAACCGGGTGCTCCCGGTGTGCCGCGAAGTGGAGCCGAAGATGCGGGACATGGGCGGCGGTCACTATGCCGCCTGCCATAATATCTGATGGGATGCGGTGACGGTCCTCTTTGTCCCACTATGGCATTTGATAACCGGATAACCGGACCCTGAACACGACCCTGAACTGGATCGCAGATCAGCCCTTTTTTTATTTAGCTGTTGATGATATAATAGACCATGAAATTTTAAGCCGCCCCTGGCCTGGAAAGGC
>CAZQVX010000104.1:0-2356 GCA_964596845.1 uncultured Syntrophomonadaceae bacterium
GCTGCCGGATTCCAAACCGGCGTATGTTTGCCGTATGAGTGCCGCACACCTCCATGATGGTGACCCGGCCCAGGGAAGCGGCAAATTCAGTAATGCCATGTTTAATCTTCTCAATTTTATATTTCATATTTATCTAAAAAGCCTGTCGTTTCTTCAATGAGCTTCTCCAGCTCTTCGCCGGCGTCCTCATCTATTATCTGGATGACAAACCCGGCATGGACCAGAGCATAATCACCCACCTTTGCATTTTTTATCAGCCGCAGGCCGGCCCGCCTGCTGACACCGCCGTAATCGATTACGGCGGAAACGCCCTCTATGCTCACAATTCTCCCCGGTAGGGCCAGGCACATATCCATCACCTCCATATTGCCGCGGCGCCGGCCGCAGGCGCGGCCTCTCGCGGCTTACCTTTCCATCAGCCGGGCAGCCGCTGCAGCCTGGCCGTAGGAAATCCCCCCGTCATTCGCCGGCACCTTTTCATTGGCATACACTGTAAAACCCTTTCTCTGCAGCCTGGAAATCCCCTGTTCCAGCAGGTAGGCATTTTGGAACACCCCGCCCGAAAGGACCACTCTGTCGCCGCCCTGTTCCCTTTTAGCCAGGGCGGCTACATCCGTCAGCAGCTGCACCACAGCCCGGTGGAATTTAGCCGAGACGGCGCCGCCGCTTACACCTCGCTTCACATCCCTGACGACATCACGGATCAGCTGCCGCCAGTCGAAGATCATCATGCCCCCCTGACGCAAGATCTCGAAACTGTAACTCCCGCCGGTCGAATCGTCCAGAACCTGCTCCAGATCGACAGCCGCCTGGCCCTCGTACGTGGTATGGGTCCTGACCCCGGCCAGAGCTGCCACAGCATCAAAAAGCCGCCCCGCTCCCGATGTCGCCGGCGCATTGATGCCGCGCTCGCCCGCCCGCAGCAGCAGGCTCGCCTCATCGCCGCAGTTCTTAAAGTAATCAAGCGCGGCGTCCTCCCCACAAGAAATATGCAGCATCGCCAGGGCCATGCGCCAGGGGTCGCGGATGGCGGCCTCACCACCCAGAAGGGGAGCGTAGAGCATATGCCCCACCCGTTCTGTTTGAGTCCTGTCCCCCCACAGCGCTTCGCCCCCCCAAAGGGTACCGTCCGGACCATACCCGGTGCCGTCAAAAATGAGCCCCAGGGCGCCGCCTTCCAGATCATGTTCGGCCAAAACAGAGGCAAAATGAGCGTGGTGGTGCTGGATCTTGTATATGGGAAGTTCCCCCTGGTAGCGCCGGGCATACCTGGTGGAGAGGTAATCAGGATGCATATCGCAGGAGACAGCGTCCGGCTTTACTCCCAGGGGCCGCATGGACGACTCTATTTCCAGCTCAAAGGATTTTTCAGCCTCCGGGTCCTCCAGATCGCCGATATGCCCGCTCAGGTAGGCCTTTTCCCCCCTGGCCAGGCAAATGGTGTTTTTTTGCTGCGCTCCCAGAGCCAGAATAACGCCGTTATTGCCTTTCAGCTCCAAGGGACCTGGGGCATAGCCCCGGGAACGGCGCATCATCCGAAGCTTGCCTGACAGCACCAGACATACGCTGTCGTCCATCCGGCGAGGGATTTTGCGGCTGTGCGTGAGCATGGCCTCCGCAATCTCAAAGAGAGAATCCATCGCCGCAGCGTCGTCGTAGATCGTGGGGCGGTGGGATATATTGGCGCTGGTCATGACCAGCACATCGTTGTTTTTCATAATCGCATGGTGCAGAGGCGTGTAGGGGAGCAGAACTCCCAGCCTGTTATTTTTGGGAGCGGTCTCCTCCGCCACCCCGCAGCCTTCTTTTTTCCGCAGCAGCACGATAGGTTTCTCAGCGCTCTGGAGCACCGCCGCCTCAGCGGCATCTATATGACAAAATTCTTTGACCCTATCCAAATCGCGCATCATCACGGCAAAGGGCTTATCGTAGCGCAGTTTCCTTTGCCTCAACCTGGCCACGGCGGCCTCATCTCGGGCGTCACAGGCCAGGTGAAACCCCCCCAGCCCCTTAACGGCAACGATGCCGCCCGCCCCGATGCATTCATCAAAAAGCACAAAGGGATCACCGGGCTGCCTTTGCCCCGCTCTATAGAAGCGAAGCTCCTCTTCACGCATATCAAGCCCTCCCTAAAAACAACAAGCGTGCTCACCCGGCCGCACTCACCGCTAAGGTGAGCACTCCGGAACAGGTTACCACCGGGGATCCTTATTTTTTATTCCACCAAATATCAGTCATTCCTGTCTGAAAGCAGATCAAGTTTTTTGCTCAATCTTTTTGCCGACCGGCGCCGGAAAAGCACTGTTGCCCCGGGTTTTATCAGGTTACTGGCCCGCACGGCTGCCGATCTAAGCTT
>CAZQVX010000104.1:2456-5664 GCA_964596845.1 uncultured Syntrophomonadaceae bacterium
CTGTTGCCCCGGGTTTTATCAGGTTACTGGCCCGCACGGCTGCCGATCTAAGCTTTTTTTGTAAAGAAACTGACAAGGCCGGCTGCAGCAGTTACGGCCAATGCAGGTGCTATCCAGCCCAGCCCCTGGGGACCCAGGGGAAGCTTTTGGGTGAGTAATATAATGGCATTTCCCTTCATGCCCAGCCCTTCTAAGAAATCGCCCAGGCTAAAAATTGTGGCTGTCACGACACCAGCCGCCACTGCGGTTCTGACGCGGTCATACCTGCCCAAAAGGCTGCCGATGAGGATAATGATCAAAGCAGGGTAGAGCAGCATAAGCCAGGGCATAGCATACTGGATCATTTTACTGAGCCCGTAAAGGCCTAACAAAAAACCCGCCAGGCTGCACAAACCCACCGTAACTTCGTATTTCAACCTGCCTCCGGTTATTTCCAAAAATACATCACCTGCTGCAGAAGAGAGCCCCACAGAAGTGGTAAAACTGGCAACCAGGATCAGCACCGCCAAAACACATTTGCCAAAATAACCAAGCAACCCTTCGGCAATGTGGACCGTCAACATCCCGATTTGAGCATCGTATGCAAAACCTGTCGAGGCCCCCAGATAAGTCAGCCCTGTGGAGGAGGCCAGCAAGAGAACAGCAACAATGAGGCCGATAACTTTTAAATTTTCGGTCTGGCTTCTTTTGCCCCTGGCGCCGCGTCGGGCCAGATCGCTGAGCACCCAACCCCCAAGCAGCGCCGCAATCAGCGCATTAACGGTATTGTAGCCGTTTAGAATGCCTGCGCCCAGCGGATTGGGCAAAGCGCTCCCCTGCGGATCAGCCAGGGGTGAAACAATACCTTTAACGACCAGTACAGCCACAAAGAGGACCAGGAGCGGGGACAACACCTTGCCCAGCGCATCTATAACCCTGGAACGGTTATAGGAAACATAGAAATTAAGGCTGAAAAAAAGAAGCAGCGTCACCCACAGTGGACAATTAGGGAAAAATGGGGCTATCGACATTTCATGAGCAGCCGCTGAGATCCGCGGCATGATAAACACAGGCCCAACAGCCAGCATGCTTACGGCAGTGTAGACTATCCCAAACCACCGGCCCAGCGTTCTGACCGATATCTGGAACAGGGTTTGCTGCTGCCTGGCCACCGCCAGGTAAGCAACCAGAACCCCCAGGCTGTTCGTAATGCCGTAACCCATAGCCGCCGCCAGCCAGGATTGCCCGGCTTCCCGGCCCAGTGCAGGCGGAAATATGGTGTCGCCGGCTCCAAAATGCCCCGAAAAAAGCGCTAACGATATAATTATTATTGCTGCAGGAGAGAGCAGCTGCCTGGTCGCACCTATACCCTTCACGACACCTTTCCGGCACTTAATTCCACTGATGCTGTCTCTTGTATGTTGGTAGCAAACCGGTCTTCAAGTTAGATCAGTTTTTAAATAATTCCATATCACCGCCGATTTTCCTGCTGCTCTTGATCTTCCTGTGATATATTAGAGCTGAACCAAATTGAGAAAGCGGGGTGTGACACCATGACCGCAAGACGTAAAAAGTTTCTTGAGTTCGGTAAAACCCTGTTGAAAAAACTCTATCTTAGTTTAAAACGTTTTCCGGAAACCCTCATAATGTGCGCCGCCACCGTTACAGTCCTTATCATTTTAAATCATGGCCAACCCGGCGCGCGTGCAGAATCAGAAGATTTCTTGCAGCGTCTGACGGCAATCCTGGCCCTGGGGATTCCCCTCACCCTCTGCATCAAGGTCTTTATTGAAAGAGCCGCCATCCAGAAAGTGCTGCTCAAAGGAATCATCTACATCACCGCTGCAGCGGGCCTGATCCTCTACTACTTTTTCCTGCTCCAGGATTTCGAGATGATCTCCATGTCGCGGTATGTAGCGATGAACCTGGCCCTCTTCCTGGCCTTTACCTTCATCCCCTACTTATACCGCAGGGAGAACTACGAGCTTTATGTGATCAGGCTCTTTATCAGCCTGGCCATCACCTACCTTTTTGCCGGCGTCCTTTTCGGGGGCCTTGCCGCCATCCTGGCGACCATAAATTACCTCTTTTCAGCCGGCATTCCCAGCAACACCTACAGCGATATCTGGCTCATTGTCGGGGGTGTTTTCGCCCCGGCTTTCTTCCTGGCGGACATACCCGAAAAAGAAAGGGGACTGGAAGAGGAAGGCTACCCCAAGGTGATCAGCATCCTTTTAAGCTACATCGTCATGCCGCTCATTCTCGCTTATTGCGCTATCCTCTATGTCTATTTCATCAGAATCCTGGTGACGCGGCAGTGGCCCGAGATCATGGTCTCACACCTGGTCCTCTGGTACGCCATTGTCAGTACTCTGGTGATCTTCGCTGTCTTCCCCCTGCGAGCATCAAACCAGTGGGTCAAAACATTCGTCTCTTTCTTCCCCAAGGTGATCCTGCCGCTTTTAGGGTTGATGGTTGTGGCCATGGGGATTCGGGTCAATGCCTACGGCATCACTGAAAACAGGTATTTCGTGCTGGCGGCGGGGCTGTGGGTCACAGGCGCCATGCTCTATCTCATCATCTCTCGGAAGCCGCGAAATGTCTTTCTGCCCGCATCACTGGCTCTGGTGGCGGTGCTGGCGGTTTACGGCCCCTGGAGCAGTTATGCCGTCTCAGTGCGCAGCCAGAACCGCCAGTTTGAAAAAATAGCGGCGGAGCATAACATGATCCGCAATGGAACAATCGTCAAACCGGCCGCAGCCTTGCCTGTATCAGCCAAAGAAGGCATCAGCTCCATTATCGTCTATTTTGATCGCTACCACGGGCTCAAGCGCCTGCGCGCACTGCCGGAGGGATTTAAGATCGACCAGATGGAGGCTCTGTTCGGCTTTCCACTCTATGAATACACCTACCCCGACGGGGAAGAGCTTTACTTCCATTATACCCTCGATGAAGAGGAAGCCTACTGGGATATCTCCGGCTATGATTACTTCATGCAATTTGCATCCAGCGGGTTTCACTACCTGGAGGATGATTTTGAGGCAACCTACGATCCCGAAAGCAGAGAGCTTAAAATCATCCTGGAGGGTAAAGAGCCCTATACCCGAAATGTTGCCGAGATCGCCGCCGGGCTGTACCGTGATAGCGGCGGCAGGGTCGAAAAAGATCTGCTGTCCAAAGAGGCAATGACCGTTGTTGAGCACCACGGTGACTTAAAGCTGCTCTATAT
>CAZQVX010000105.1:0-5654 GCA_964596845.1 uncultured Syntrophomonadaceae bacterium
TGCGTGCATGCCGCCCTGGCCGCCCGGCCCGACCAGATGCTGGCCAAACCGGGCATGGGGGTCGACGAAGGGATGATGATTGTCTACAACGAGATGCAGCGGGCGCTGCGCATACTGGAAGCGAAAGGGAATAATAATATCTCTACTCTGGAGTGATGCCTGTGCTCTTACCCCATGAGTATTTGATCAAGTCGGTATATTTTGCGCCGCGGGGCCGCAAAAGGATTCTCGAACTCGGCGAGCATTTGGCGCAGCGCTACCTTTCCGCCGGAGACAGCCTCATCGGCGTAGTCGGCGATGCCGGCGCCGGAAAATCAGTGCTCATTCAGGGTATGTTTCCGGGGCTGGAGCTGACTAACGATGATGAAGGGATCAATGTGCGCCCCTTGCCGCTGCTGCATCATTTCGAAAGTGATTTTTTTGAGTGCCATACCTATCACCTCGACATGCACTTTGAGCAGGCTTTCACCCGGCCGCCGCTTCTGGCCGAAGCGGTGCACAAAGCCCTGCGCGAAGGCTGCCGGGTGGTGGTGGAGCATTTCGACATGCTCTATCCCGTGTTAAAGATGAATGCCCAGGTTCTGGTAGGGATCGGGCAGGAGGTGATCATCTCCCGCCCGGGGCCATTCGGCCCCTTCCCCGATGAAATTAAGTCGGTAGTGTTCAATTCGCTCTACTACCGCAGGATGGCCCACTCCGCCGAGGATATCACCCAGATGGTGCTGCAGCAGTTGGGGGTGCCGCCGGCGGAGGGGCACGGCGATGTCTGCAACGGCTTTATCCTTTATTACAGCTCCAGGCCGCCGGTAGACCTGGCTGTTGTGGAAGAGCGGGTCAGAGAGATGATCAGCAGGGATTTGCACATCACCCCGGTGGGAAACCGTAGTATTTCCGTAGGTGAGGCGCCCCTGCACTGCACCGGCCCGCGCCTGCACCTGCGCAGCACCGGCGAGATTAAAAACTTTCGGCTGGTGAAAGAGTATCTGCATGATCCCCAGGCCGGAGTCTACAGTATTGTGGGCCGGGTAGGGGATTAAAGGATCCTGAGACATAATCGGGGTTTATCATCCCTGACTAAAACTAAAGAAAGGAAGATAATCACTTGGTCTTACGCTCTTTATTATTCGCACCGGGCAATGTAGCCCGCAGGGTGGAAAAAGCGCTGGGCTCGGCAGCCGACGCTGTGATCCTCGATCTGGAAGACGCGGTGCCCATCAATGAAAAGGAAAACGTCCGGCCGGTGGTGGCCGAAGCGCTGAAAGGGCCGCGCACCGGCGCCTGTTATGTGCGGGTGAACGCTTTAAGCACCGGTTTGACCATCGAAGATCTGGAAGCGGTGGTTATCCCAGAACTGGACGGGATCATGGCGCCCAAGGTGGAGCACCCCGACGATTTAAAAAAGATAGACTGGTATATGAGCCACCTGGAAAAGAAACGCTCTATACCTGCAGGCTCCATTGATCTTATTCCTCTTATCGAAAATGCTTGCGGCATAGAAAATGCACCGGCGATTGCCGCCGCCGTGCCCAGGGTGAAACGCCTCTGCTTCGGCGCTGTGGATTACACCGCCGATCTGGGGGTGAGCTTAACCGCTGAGGGCGCCGAAATCTTCTTCGCCAGAAGCCGCCTGGTAAACGCTTCCCGGGCGGCCGGTCTGGAGCCCCCCATCGATACAGTTTACCCCGAGATCAAAAATGAGGCGGGGCTGCTTGAAGACACTCGCACCGCTCGCCGGCTTGGTTTCCAGGGCAAGCTGGTTATCCATCCCGCACAGATCGAACCGGTGAATCGCGCTTTTACCCCTTCAGAAGAGGAGATCGCTTTTGCCCGTAAAGTGGTGGCTGCTTTTAAAGAGGCTGAAGCCAAAGGGCATGCCGCCATCACGCTGGAGGGCGGCAAGTTTGTCGACTACCCGGTGGTGCAGAACGCCCGGCGCTTGCTGCAGCTGGCGGAGAAGATATCGGCCGGGGCTAGAAGAGAAAACCTTTAGGAGGATGAATGGGTTATGGCCCGGATATTGGAGCATCAAAGCAAAGCTCTGTTGAAAAAGCTTGGACTGCCCGTTCCGGAAGGGCGGGCTGCCTCCACGGCAGAGGAAGCGGTGGAAGCGGCAGAAAAGATCGGCTTCCCCGTCGTTTTGAAAGCGCTTGTTCCCGTGGGTAAAAGAGGCAAGGCGGGGGCCATTCGCTTCGCCGGCAGCGCCGCAGAGGTGTCCGCTGAGGCGGCCGCTCTTTTGGAGATGACGGTGTCTCACTATCCCGTGGAAGAGGTGCTCGTTGAGCAGAAACTGGATATCAGAAAAGAGCTTTACCTATCTATTACCATCGACAAGGCCAGGTGTATGCCGGTGATCATTGCCGGGAGCGCCGGGGGCATCGATATTGAAGAGATGGGGCGAAAACACCCCGATCAGATCAGCTACACCCATGTCGATCCCTTTGGGGGCCTGCCTGCCTACAAAAGTGTGGAGATCTGGTCCGGCCTGGGGCTTACCGGCGGCCTGCTGCGCCAGGCGAGCGCAGTGACCTCCCGCCTTTACGGGGCTTTCATCAGGTACCATTGCACCATTTTAGAGACCAACCCCCTGGTGATCACGGGAGATGAAAAAGTGATGTTGGCGGACTCGGTGCTGAGCATTGACGAAGCCGGCCTCAGCCGCCTGCCCGAGCTGGCCGGGACCATTCAGCCGGGCAGCGATCGCGCCTGGCGCCCCTTGACGGATCTGGAGAAGCACCTGGTGGCGGTAAATGAAGAGGAAGCCTACCGGGGCACCGCCCGCTACACGGAGATGGACGGGGGCGATATCGGTTTCATGTGCGGCGGGGGCGGCGCCAGCCTGCTGCTTATGGATGCCCTGATCAAGGCCGGCGGCCGCCCGGCCAATTACAGCGAGGTGGGGGGCAACCCCCCGGAGAGCAAAGTCTACGGATTGTGCAAGGGGATTCTCTCCAAAAAAGGGGTCAAAGGGCTCTTTTTGGCTCACAATATCACCAGCAATACCCAGATCAATGTCATGGCTTCCGGAGTGGTGCGAGCGCTGAAAGAGTTGGGCATCGATCCGGCAGCCTTTCCTGTGGTCATCAGGGAGGCGGGCACTTTTGACGCCGAGGGGAAAAAGATTTTCGAAGACTACGGGATCAACTACCATGGTGACGATATAACGCTGACTGAGGCAGCTTACATGATGGTGGAAAGAATGCGCCAGGTATATCCGGATTACGATGAGTGGGGTGATCAATAATGGCTATTTTGGTTGATCGGTATTCCAGAGTGGTGATCCAGGGGATCACCGGGCGCGAAGCCTCCATGGTTACCGGTTTGATGCTCAACTACGGCACGCCGGTAATTGCCGGGGTCACCCCGGGCCGGGGGGGACAAAAGGTGGAAGGGGTGCCTGTATACGACACCCTTCGCGCCGCCGTCCAGGCTCACGAGTTAAATACCAGCATTGTCTATGTGCCCCCGGCGGCGGTTCTCGATGCCGTTATGGAGGCGGTGGATAACGATATTAAAACAATCCTCATTGTCACAGAGAACATCCCCCAGATGGATGTAGTTAAATTGCTAAACCTGACCCGGGCGAAAGGGGTCCGGGTGGTGGGGCCTAACTCTGTAGGCATCATCAGCCCCGGCGAGAAATGCAAGCTGGGCGCCATCGGGGGCGACAACACGGAGCGCTGCTTTGTCCCCGGGCCTGTGGGGGTCATCTCGCGCAGCGGCGGGATGACTGCGGAGACCTCCTGGATGGTGAAGCGAGCCGGTTACGGGGTAAGCACCAGCGTGAGCATCGGCGGAGATGCCCTCATCGGCTCGCCGCCAAAGGATCTGCTGGCCCTCTTTCAGGAGGACGCCGAGACCAAAGCTGTGGTCATCTACTCCGAGCCGGGGACAAAGTTCGAAGAAGAGGCGGCCGATTATATCGAGGCGGGGCGCTTTACGAAACCCCTGGTGGCTTACGTCTCCGGCCGTTTTACTGAGAACCTTCCCGAAGGGACCGTTTTCGGTCACGCCGCAGCGATTATCGAAGGCCGCAGCGGGCGTCCCTCGGGCAAGATGGAGCGCCTCGCGGAGGCGGGAGCCCACGTGGCTGAAGCATTTGACGACGTCATCGCCCTGCTGCAAAAAACACTGGGCTGACTTGCGCAGAAGTTAAATCCATCGGGGTGCCGTGGTTTTTCCGGCACCCCGCCGGTTTAAGGCGGGGAGGAAGCTTGACTGCGGCAAATACACTTTTCACGCAGGACCCTGGTTTGCCTCTTTAAGCTTACGGTAGAGCGTGGTCAGGCTGATGCCCAGCCTTTCGGCAATCGCCTTTTTTGTTTTTACGGAATCGCCCATTTCGGCAAGCATCTTTTTGATAATTTCATATTCCAGCCCGGCGGTCTGGTTCTTCAGGGTCATCTCATTTTCCCCGGCGCTGCATCTGTCGAGGAGCCATTGAGGAAGGCTTTTTTTGGTGAGCAGCGAAAACTGCTCAAAATTTACGGCGTACTCCACCACATTTTCCAATTCGCGGACATTCCCCGGCCACCGGTACGAGAGCAGGATACTTTTTACTTCGGGATCAAGGCCGGCGATCTGCTTTCTTAAAAGATGGCTGTATTTCTGCAAAAAGAATTCAGCCAGGTAAAGAATATCCTCCTGCCTTTCATGCAGGCTGGGGATAAAGAGGGGGATCACGTTGAGGCGGTAATAGAGGTCTGCCCGGAAGTGCTTCTTTTCGACCATCTCTTCGAGATCGCGGTTGGTGGCGGCGACGAGCCTCACATTGAATGAATACTCCTTGTTCCCGCCAATCCGCTCCAGCTTGTTGCTCTCCAGGACCCGCAGTAATTTAGCCTGCAGTGTGAGCGGCATATCACCGATCTCGTCCAAAAAGAGGGTGCCGCCGTCGGCCAGTTCGAATTTGCCCGGTTTACCGCCCTTCTTTGCGCCGGTAAAAGCGCCCTCTTCGTAGCCGAATAGCTCGCTTTCCAGAAGGGCTTCGGGTATGGCGCCGCAGTTGATGGCCTGGAAGGGCCCCTCGTAGTAGGGGCTGGCCTGGTGGATGGCCCGGGCGAAGAGCTCCTTTCCTGTGCCGCTGTCGCCCCTCAGCAAAATCGTCGAATTTCCTGAGGCAACAATGTGGGCTTGATCGATGAGAGTCTGGATAGCCTTGCTTTTTCCCTGAATATCTTCAAAAGTGATTCTCTCATGATCCTGGAATATCCTGGCGGCAACCCTGGTCAGCTGTTTCACATCCTTGAAGGTTTTTACTGCCCCGACGACCTGGGTCCCCATAAAAATGGGAGCGGCATTGCAGATGAGTTTAACCTTGACCTCCCGGATGTTCACTTCGATTTCTTTATCTGCGAATTTTACCCCTTTCCGGATCGTTTCGGGCAGCGGTGAATTGGGGAAAAAGTTAGACACAGGCCGGCCGATGAGGGAGTCGCGGTGAAAGCCGAAGAGGCGCTCGACAACATTATTCACATACGAGATATTGCCGGCGGCATCTACAGCGATGATCCCCTCGCTGACTGAATCGATAATCGTCTTCAGATGCTTTTCGTTACTGGTGATCTGATTTAAAAAGTCAAGCAGCTGGGCGCGGCTGGCAATGAGCTCCCCCATCCTGGTCATAAAGTCAAAATACTGGCTCTGCCGTGTGATCA
>CAZQVX010000106.1:0-5648 GCA_964596845.1 uncultured Syntrophomonadaceae bacterium
CTGCGGGCGGTGCTCCCCAGGCGCTCCTGCATGCTCAGATCGTTTACCTTGATCACGATGCCGTCTATCTCGTAGGGCAGCCCGCGGCGCTGCGTCTCCCAGTCGCGGCAGAACTCCCAGGCCTCATCTATGCCGCGGCAGAGCGCGCGGTGTCGGCTCACCGGCAGGCGCAGCCTCTCCAGGGCGGCCAGAAGATCGCCGTGGGTGGAAAGAGGCAGGTTGTGCTCCCCCAGCCCGTAAAGAAAGATGCGCAGGGGCCGGGAGGCGGTGATGCGGGGATCGAGCTGGCGCAGGGAACCGGCGGCGGCATTGCGGGGATTGGCGAAGAGCGGCTCTTCTCGCTCCCGGCGCAGCCTGTTCATCTCTTCGAAATCGGCCCGGTTCATGTAGACCTCACCGCGCACCTCCAGAGTGGCCGCTTCGGCCAGCCTGAGCGGAATTTGCTTGATGGTCCGCAGGTTGTGGGTGATCTCCTCGCCGGTAAAACCATCTCCCCGGGTGGAGCCGCGCACAAAACGGCCTTCTTCATACTGCAGCGATACCGCCAGCCCGTCTATTTTCAGTTCGCAGAAGTAATCGACGTCGCCGGGTCCCACCAGACGCCGCACCCTTCCGTCGAAATCATGCAGCTCTGCCTGCGCAAAGGCATTGTCCAGTCCGAGCATGGGCAGTTTGTGGCCCAGGGTGGTAAACCCCGGCAGAGGGGCGCCGCCCACACGTCTCGTCGGAGAATCATCCCCCTGCAGCGAGGGATATTCCTTTTCCAGCTCCACCAGCTCACGCATGAGCCTGTCGAATTCCTCATCGCTCACCACGGGATCATCGAGCACATGGTAGCGGTAATTGTGATCCTCGATCTCCCGACGCAGCTGTGCGGCCCGGGCGGCAGCCTCTTTCCGCTTCTCTTCACCCATAATTGCCATCAACCTGCCTTTTCACTGGATTATCCCTCTCAGGCCTCTCATCACTTTCACTTAACGGTTATTATCTCCCGGCAGCAGCAGAAAAACAAGAATAATTACCGGATATTACCACCCTGCAGAGATGATTATTTCTCCGCCGGCAATCTTCTTTCCTTCCTTATCTTGAGCTGTTCAGGAAATAATGAATGTGAGTGAAGGGGCGCACGGGGACTGCGCTAGAAGCTACTTTCCATGATTCGCCGCAAAGCCCTCTGCAGCATCACGGTGAGTAAACCCAGCTCTGCGGGGCTGCAATCGCTTTCGCCTAAGCCCAGCGAATCGAGGATTACAGATTGCAGCCGCCCTGTTTCCAGCAGATAGTATATCTCATGCAGCTCATGGGGATCCATCCGCGCCAGGGTAACGGCGATGAGCCCCGACAGGCTATCAAAATCCAACGCACTTTCATCCATACCTGCCGCCTCCCTGTAATGCTATATTCTATGGAGCAAGGCAGGTAATGGTGCAACAGTTAGTTAAAGTTAAGTCGCCGGGGCGTTCTCGCGGATGTAGCTGATAATACTCTCCAGGGGCGCGCCGGGGGTGAATACGGCATCTGCCGCCCCATCTACTTTAAGCACAGCCTCATCTTCGGCAGGGACAATTCCGCCCACCAGGAGCAGCGCCTCCCCCATGCCCCTTTCGACAAGCAGTTCCTTTATGCGCGGGACCAGAGTGAGGTGCGCCCCCGAGAGGATGCTCAGCCCGACAACATCCACATCCTCTTGCAGCGCCGCCTCGGCCACCTGCTCCGGCGTCTGGTGCAGCCCGGTATAGATCACTTCCATCCCGGCGTCCCGCAGCGCCCGCGCCACCACCTTCGCCCCGCGGTCATGGCCGTCCAACCCCGGTTTAGCCACCAGCACCCTGATCTTTCTCTCGCTTACCATTCAACTCAACCCCCCTGTTATCCCCTCAATGCTAAAACCCGCCGTAAGTTACAGCGGTGCCAGGCACCGTTGTAACTTACGGTTTTAGAAGAGGACCGTTTCGCGGTATTCGCCGAAGACCCCTTTGAGAGCGGCGATGATCTCCCCTTCAGTGACGTAGAGGCGCGCCGCCTCCAGAATGAAGGGGATGAGGTTTTCGCTGCCGGCGGCGGCTCCGGTCAGCCGCTCAAGGGCGCTCGCCGCGGCAATGTTGTCGCGGCGCCCTTTGAGCCGCTTAAGCCGCGCCACCTGATTTTGCTCTACGGCCGGATCTATCTTGAGAAGCTCGATATTGGGCGTCTCTTCCGAGGCGAAGCGGTTTACGCCCACCACCACCCGCTCCCCGCTATCCACCGCCCGCTGGTAGTCGTAGGCGGCATCGGCGATCTCTTGCTGGAAAAAGCCGCGCTCGATGGCTGCCAGGACGCCGCCCAGCGTCTCGATGCGCCGGAAGTAATCTTCAGCCTCCGCCTCCATCCCGGCAGTCAGCGATTCGATAAAATATGAACCGGCCAGGGGATCGATAGTGTTGGCTGCACCGCTCTCGTGGGCAATGATCTGCTGGCTGCGCAGGGCGATCTTCACCGCTTTTTCCGTAGGCAGGGCCAAAACTTCATCCATGGAGTTGGTGTGCAGCGACTGGGTGCCGCCCAAAACGGCGGCCAGCGCCTCGATGGCGGTGCGCACAATATTATTCTCGGGCTCCTGCGCCGTAAGGCTGCATCCCGCCGTCTGGGTATGAAAGCGCATCATCCAGGAGCGGGGGTTTTTGGCCCCGTAGCGCTCCTTCATATGCCGGGCCCAGATGCGGCGGGCGGCGCGGTACTTGCAGATCTCTTCGAAAAAGTCCAGATGGGCGTTAAAGAAAAATGAGAGCCGCGGCGCGAATTCGTCCACATCGAGGCCCGCTTTGATCCCCGCTTCCACGTAGGCGAATCCGTCGGCCAGGGTAAAGGCCAGCTCCTGCACCGCCGTGGAGCCCGCTTCGCGGATGTGGTAACCGCTGATGCTGATGGTGTTCCAGCGCGGCACCTCGCGGGCGGCAAAGGCGAATATGTCAGTGATAAGGCGCATGGAGGGCTCCGGGGGAAAGATCCATGATTTCTGAGCGGTGTATTCTTTAAGAATGTCGTTCTGGATAGTCCCGCCGACGCGGTCCAGTCCCACTCCCTGCTTCAGGGCGTTGGCCAGATAGAAGCACCAGAGCACCGCCGCCGGGCCGTTTATGGTCATGGAGGTGGTGATCTGATCTAAGGGAATCTCGCTGAAGAGCAGCTCCATATCCTTCAGCGAATCGATGGCCACCCCGCAGCGCCCCACCTCTCCCTCAGAGCGGGGGTGGTCCGAATCATAACCCATGATCGTGGGCATGTCGAAGGCCACGCTCAGGCCGGTCTGGCCCTGATCCAGCAGGTAGCGGTAGCGCCGGTTCGAATCGGCGGCATCGCCGAAGCCGGAGAACTGGCGCATCGTCCAGAGGCGGCCGCGGTACATATTCGGCTGCACGCCCCTGGTAAAAGGATATATGCCGGGAAAACCGAGATCGCGCCGGTAGTCCAGGCCGGCGATATCATCCGGCGTGTAAAGATCTTTTATCTCTTTTCCGGATATGGTCCGAAAGGGCCCCGGTCGCTCCCGGGCCGGCCCCGCCTGCTCCCGCCGGCTCTCTTCGGCCTGCGCCGGCGCTTCTCCGGTCCCGCCGGGCTCTTTCTTATGCTCGGGCATGGCTTCTCCTCCTGTATCTTCCCCGCTTCTCTAAAGGGGAAAATTGATCTGCCGGAGAAGTTCCCGGGCGGCGCTGTAGGGGTCGCGGCGCCGCAAAGCGATGGCTTCGACTAATTTGCCCAGTGAGATCTGCGACTTGATATTTTCCCAAACTCTGCTTTTGACCAGAAACTCCACCAGCTCGCCCAACTCGCGCTCAGCCCGCCCGCGGCGCCTGCTTTCGAGAAGGCCGCTGCGCTTAAGATAACTTTGGTGCTCCTGCAGCGACGCC
Source organism: uncultured Syntrophomonadaceae bacterium (assembly GCA_964596845.1). Taxonomy (GTDB): domain Bacteria; phylum Bacillota; class Dethiobacteria; order DTU022; family DTU022; genus JAAZIN01. The sequence continues at coordinate 3,888 of CAZQVX010000106.1, forward strand.
CAGAGGGCATCGGCGCCCTCACCGCGCAGCGCCATCACCGGCAGAACCGGGGGGCGCCAGCCGGGCTCTTTTTCTTTATCCCGCAGATCCAGCATCAGGTTTACCTCAGCCGCGGTGCGCTCGGCGCCGGGCAAGTCGAACTTGTTCACAGCGAAGATGTCGCCGATCTCCATGATCCCCGCTTTGATGGTCTGAACGCCGTCGCCGCCGGCGGGAGTAAGCACCACCACGGTGCTGTCGGCAGTCTTGACGATATCTATCTCCGACTGGCCCACCCCCACTGTCTCGATGATGATGATCTCTTTGCCGAAGGCATCCATAATCTGCACCGCCTCACGCGTAGCCCGGGAAAGGCCGCCCAGGCTGCCGCGCGTCCCCATGCTTCGAATGAAAATGCCGCTATCGAGGGCATGCTCCTGCATCCGGATGCGATCCCCCAAGATCGCTCCGCCGGTGAAAGGGCTGGTGGGATCGACGGCGATTACCCCCACGGTGAATCCGCTGCGGCGCATCCCGCCGAGCAGCCGGTCCACCAGCGAGCTTTTGCCGGAGCCCGGAGCCCCGGTAATGCCGATGAGATAGGCTCTCCCCGTATGCGGGAAAAGCCGCTGCATAAACTCCTCTTTCTGCGGGTCGTTATTCTCGGCCAGCGAGATGAGACGGGCCAGCGCCCGCCGGTTGCCCAGCAGCAGCTCTTCAACGGGATCCATCTCTCACCACCGCTTTACCCCGATTTAAAAATCCTGAGCCGCGCGCCGGCCCATCAGCCCACCGGCGCCTGTGGGCCGGCGCCGGCATCAATAATTTATTTTTTTTCACGCCGCCCGGCGAGACAGCGGCTAATATTCAATCCCCTTGCGTTGGGCGACGCCGTCGTTATAGTGGTGCTTGATCATGAGCACCTCGCTGACCAGATCCGCCCGCTTGACCAGCTCCGGCTTTGCCCCCCGCCCCGTTAGGATTATGTCAACATCGGGCGGCTTTTCCTCCAAAAGGCCGAGCATATCGGCCTCGGGGATGAGCCCGTAATCCACAGCCACATTGATCTCGTCCAGCACCACCAGGTCATATTCGCCGCTCTTGATTGCCTTTGCCGCCCGGATAAAACCCTCGCGGGCCAGCTCGATGTCGAGGGGATCAGGGTTGTTGCGTTTAACAAAGGTATCCCTGCCCGCCCGGTCCACGGTGAGATGGGGCAGTTTTTCCGCGGCCAGAAATTCACCGTAATCGCGCCCCTTCATGAAGTGGATCATGTAGACCCGAAAACCGTGTCCCAGCGCCCGCAGCGCCTGCCCTACCGCCGCGGTGGTTTTACCTTTGCCGTCGCCGGTATAGACCATTACCAGCCCCTTATCTTTAGCATTTGCTTCAGCCATGTTTCATCTATTGCTCCTTTCTGTAGTTGAACCTTATCCCTATCCGCAGATCGTCGGCACCGGCCCGCCCGGGGGCCTGGCGTAAGCCCGGCGAAAGCGGACTACCCCTTCAGCACATGGCGCGAAATAACCATACGCTGCGCTTCACTGGTCCCCTCGTAGATCTCGGTGATCTTGGCATCGCGCATAAAGCGCTCCACAGGGTAATCGCGGGTGTAGCCGTAACCGCCGAATATCTGCACCGCCTTGGTAGTGATCTTCATGGCCGCCTCGGAGGCAAAAAGCTTCGCCATAGCCGAGGCCTTGCCGTAAGGCAGCCCCTGGCTCTCTAAAAATGCGGCCTGATAGGTAAGCAGGCGGGCGGCCTCGACCTGCGTGGCCATGT
>CAZQVX010000107.1:0-5603 GCA_964596845.1 uncultured Syntrophomonadaceae bacterium
TCGCGAACCCATCTCGAGGTCACGACCACGGTAGTGCAGACTATAAATGACCATGAGCTGTTGCCCATTGCGGAGTACCTGGCGGCTATTGACCGCCAAATGCCCTGGCACGTTTTCAGGCTGCTGCCCGAACATCGGATGGCCGGTGCAAAGCCCCCTGACATTGAAGAGATCTCGAAGAAGATAGAGGAGTGCAGAAGGATTCTGCCCAACACCTATTTCAGCAACTATATCGGCACCCGGCTGATCAACACTGTCTGCCCGGCTTGCGGCAAGGTGCTGATCGAAAGAATTTGCACCCAGTCCTGCGGAGTAATGCTTTCAGATTATCATATGGCGGGCGCTTTTTGCGGCGGATGCGGCAGCGCTGTAAAGATGAGCGGGGATATGTATGATCCCGCTACCGCTGACTGCTCGGAGTGGGAAAGGGGGAACTAATATGCTGGGAATTATCGATGTGGGTGAATGGCAATCAGTAATCGACCTGGCTACGGCAAAGCCGGTCAGGAGAGATAAAGAATTTTTGAAGCCCTTACGGCGCCTGGCTGAAAAATTCCCCTATCCCGGGGATCGCGATATGGCCGGGATTGAGTGGGTTACCGGCGCCGCTGCCGCCGTAGTGGAGCACTACCAACCGGGCTGGCTTTTTCTAGGCTTTACCCAACCTTACTTTAACAGCATGTACAGTAACTGTTCTCCCGGGAAGAGAAAAGATATTGCCGGGGCAATTTTGAATAGGATAATGGATTTTGCCCGGGAATACGGTTTCAGCCCTCTTATTCTCAGCAGCGGCGGCCTCATCCCATTAAAAGGCTATCGAACCATTGCAGGATTAAAAGGTTACCTGCAATCAAGCCCCTGGTCCCATAATCTGGCCGGCGTTTATCGAAGCGAAGCCGGGGATGAAGAAATTCTGGCCCGGGAACCGCACATCCGCGCCATCATTAGCAAGGCTGATTTTGTTGATCAATACAGGGAGGCAAGCCCAGCATATATCAGAGATTTTCCCGACTATTTGCTCATTGCTGAAGATGGCTGGAATTTTAAAGGGATCTGCAGCAACAACCGTGATCTTTACCATATTGAAAAGCATAACAGCACTCTTCCCCTCTATTCGGAGATCGGTTCGGTCAGCCATGTGGAGGGGATCTGCGGCCTCATGGAGCAGACCCTCGCCGGGGGCGGCAGGGTTCTCCTTGCTTTAGTCGAGGGTCTGGATGAGGCTGATTTCTTTTTGCCTTACATGAATGTGGCTAATTGCCGCGACTGGTATGCCTACGGCAGCTACAGCCTTTACTGTACCCTGGTTACGGGACTGCCCTTTTACCGCTGTCCCTACCCGCCTGTTTTCGATATGTCGATCCGAAGAGAACTGCCCCTGCGCTATCCCGCCTCTACCCCCCACGCAGGGATCATCTGTGACAGCTCCTTGGGGCGCAGGGCCGGTGTTCCAACTGCCGCCGTAAGCAGCCGCAGCATGACCACGCATTCTATGGTCAATGCCGATCTCATGGTTGAATGCTATATTCGTAACCAGGCCAATATGGGTGTTCTGGTGGCGGTTAATGAGGATCGCTACAGCGATTTTTCTGAAAGACAACTCAGGCCCGAAGGAGGTGATTGACATGTAATGCTAAAAAGAGCCCGCAGCTTTATTTCCCAATATGGATCACATGAAAAATGAGGAGGAAAAACTTTGAAGACAAAAATTATGGTTTTACTGGCCCTGGTTCTATGCCTGGCGCTTGTGTGTTGTGCCTGCAATGCGCCGGAAGGTGACGATCCCGGTGGAGAGACCAATGGCGAAGGGGAAACCCCTCCGGAGGGTAACGATGACGGCAACGGAGAATCAGTGGGAATGGCCCGGATTAATATTTTCCAGACAGGTATTGTGGAGCTGGAAACAGAGGATGTTGAAAGCAAGGGCAGCACTGTTGCGGCTTATTCTGTTCAGGATTACATCACAAAGAATTTTGCCGCAGCCCCTGTTAATCCCGTCGTCATGGTCGCCTCGGACGGCTATGCCGCCTCAACCCAGGTTGATGAGTTCACCAAGCTGTTTATTACCTTAGAGGGCGAAAACGCACCTCTGCCCGTCGGTCCTGAAATTAGCGGTGAACTGAGCGTTAAATTTCTGCGCTATGTTAAAACCGCCAACGAATCGATCTGCTTTGTAGAGGATGCCCTGGAGGTAAGCGATATTTTCGAGACTCTGGAGATGGTGGAGGCGGACAGCTACAAATTTGTTGCCGCCGATGGATTCGCCTTTGAAGTAGCCGCTGCCGATATCGGCGAATGCAGCCTTTACAAAAGCGAGACATCGGTAAATGCAACCCTGGCCGGCTTGACCGGCGGGGATCTGCGGGATGTCCTCTATATAGAAGCGGTTCAGTAATACCGGGGTGGCAGGGGCTGGGGCAATCCAGTGCATCATCCCCTGTCACCTTTTCTATTTTAATATCTGCCTATTTACAGTTGGGAGGCTAGAATCATGTTCGGCAAAAAACGATATTTTGTGGCTGTAATCCTGCCGCTTCTGATATTTCTATGCTGTTGTATACCCCTTGCAGGTTGCGGGAGCGGCGAAGGCGGCCCGTCGGGGGGTACTGCTGCCAGGGTTGTGGTGGATCAGCTCGGCCGCGAGGTGGAGCTGCCTGCAAAGGTCGAGAGAGTGGTCACCAACTACCCCATGGCGACTCAGATCATCTATGCACTGGGAGCGGGGGAGAGTCTGGTAGGCTGTGAGAATAACGCGCAGCGGGCTGATTTTTTAGCCCGGATTGATGCGGCATTTACAGAGCTGCCCGAAGTGGGCAGCCCCAATGAGATCAATGTGGAGACAACGCTTTCCCTTAACCCCGATGTGGTCATCGTCCGCTGCAGTATCAGTGCCGAGCAGGTCGAGAACCTCGAGTCACTGGGGATCAAAGTGCTGGGAATGGATTGTGAGGATCTCGACCGGCTGAGCGGGGCGGTAGAGATGATGGGTAAAACTCTGGGGTGTGAAGAAAAAGCGGGGGAGTACATCCGCTACTACCGGGAGCAAAGGGAGTTTATCGAACAGAGTCTTGCCCATCTGCAGGAGGATGACAGGGTCAGTGTGTATCTGAACAGGGGGAATATGAACACTTTCGGCGGTGACGTCTACCAGAGCGATGTCCTGAGGCTGTGCGGTGGAAGGAATGTAGCGGAGGATCTGAGCGGATGGGCCTCCACCTCCAAGGAGCAGCTCCTGCTGTGGAACCCCGAATATATTATGGTTTTAAGCTACAGCTCGGACACTCCCCAGTCGGTGCTGGCCGATCCGGATTTAGCCCCCCTGAAGGCGGTTAAAGAGGGCCATGTCCTGTGGTTTCCTTCAGAGCTTGCATCGTGGGATTATCCCTCCATGCAGGCGGTGTTGGGCCTGCTGTGGTGTGCCAAGACACTGCATCCCGACAGATTTGAAGATGTTGATCTGCTTGAGTATGCCGACAGCTATTTTGTGAAATTTTTCGGAAAGAGTTTTACTGAACTTGGCGGCAGCCTTTAGAGACTCCAGGCTGCCGGGGGGTGCTGAAAATGGCGCTTCATAACAGCCCTGATTCTGCGGGGGAAGGGCCCGGAGCACAGTGGAGGAAAACTCTGCTTCTGGGAGCTCTGGCGCTTCTTGTCTCCTTCCTCCTATCCATGAACCTGGGCAGGTATCCCATAGATCCGGGCGGCATGCTCAAGCTGGTGCTGTCGAAGCTGGGCGTGGGGGTGGATCTTGGTGAAAATGCGGACTCCATGAAAATTGTCTTCTGGAGTGTCCGGCTTCCCCGGACCATACTGGCCATTGGGGTGGGCGCGGCACTGGGCTCCTCGGGCGCAGTATTTCAAGGCCTTTTTCAGAACCCGCTGGTTTCGCCCGATATCCTGGGCGTCTCAGCAGGAGCCGGTTTTGGAGCCGCTGTAGCCATTATGTTTCTGGGCGGCGGCACTGCGGCTGTACAGCTTATGGCCTTTCTATTCGGCATTGTGGGTGTATTTATCGCCTACAATATTGCTAAAAGATCTCCCGAGCAGACCATCGTGGTCCTGGTGCTGGCAGGTGTCGTGGTGTCGGCAGTTTTTACCGCCGGCCTTTCCTTTCTCAAATACATTGCAGACCCCTATGAAGAACTCCCTTCCATCGTTTTCTGGACCATGGGCAGCCTTCACGCGATTACATGGAAAGATGTTTATTATGCGCTGCCTGTGGCTGTTGCCGGTATTCTCGCCTTCTCCATCCTGGGCTGGCGTCTCAACGTGATGACTCTGGGTGACGAAGAAGCGTTGAGTCTGGGGGTGGATGTGGGGAAACTGCGCCTCTTTTTTATCACTGTCGCCACACTCATTGTGGCCGGTTCCATTTCGGCCTGCGGCACTATCGCCTGGGTGGGGCTGGTGATACCGCATATAGGGCGCTACCTGGTAGGCGCCGATCACAGAGTTCTGGTGCCCTTCAGCGCTCTGCTTGGGGGCACGCTTCTACTGGCCATAGATACCCTGGCGCGTACCATAAGTGCCGCAGAAGTGCCGATCAGCATCCTCACCTCGCTAATCGGCGCTCCTTTCCTGGCCTATCTGCTTCTCAGAAAAAAGTCGGGGGTGTGGCATGCGTCTTGAGCTGTTGAACCTGACGGTGGGTTATGGAGACCATGTTGTGCTCCGCAATATAAACCTGAAAGTGCCCGGGGGTTCTATATGCGTACTGCTGGGGCCGAACGGCTCAGGTAAAACAACTCTGCTGCGTAACGTTAATGCCATCATCAGTCCGCTGGAGGGGAAAGTTTTGTTTGAGGGGCTGGAGGTACAGACTATGCCCCGCCGGCAGATTGCCCTCTCCATGGCTTTTGTCCCGCAGTCGAGCAGCTTGCCCTTTAATTATACCGGTTTGGAAATGGTGATCATGGGCAAAACCCCCCATCTCAATCTCTGGTCAGCGCCGGGGCTGCATTCCGGCGAGGAGGCGCGGGAGATCCTGGCTTCTTTGGGTGTGGAAAACCTGGTGGAGAAGTACTATATGCAGATGTCTGCCGGTGAAAGACAGCTGATTCTTCTAGCCCGCGCAGTGATGCAGGATGCCCCGCTGCTGCTTCTGGATGAGCCCACCTCCCATCTCGATTTGAGCAACCAGTTGATGATCATGGCTATGGTGCAAAAAGTGGTCTGCCGCAGCGGCGCCACAGTCCTTATTACCATGCATGATCCCAATCTGGCCCTGAATCATTGTGACTATGCCGTACTGCTCTGTGACGGCGCCATGCTCGCTCATGGTTCGGTAGATGATGTTCTCACCGGGGAAAACCTTTCCAGGATGTATGGCGTCGGGGTCAGACGCGAACTAACGGAAAGCGGGCGAAAAGTTATTATCGCCCTAGGAGAGGGAACAAATGTTTAGCCAGGGCCGCGGCCGGGAAAGCACCCGAAAAGACCCGGCAGGGGTATGCTTTCGGGGAATTATGCGCTATGCTTGAGAGAAGAGCAGGAGAGCCCCTGGAGTAAGAGCAAGGGCGGAAGAGCTAGATTCGACGAGTAGCGGCCGGAAAAGGCAGGTCTGGAGAGGATGAAAAAGCAGGTGGATAGCCGGAGCAGTGAGA
>CAZQVX010000108.1:0-5592 GCA_964596845.1 uncultured Syntrophomonadaceae bacterium
CGGCGGCGATGAATGCAATTGCCACCAACTGCAACCATCTTAATGAGGGCTTTGTGATCTAGACGGGGACGCGGCCTGTCTGCGCGCCTTGCTGCTTGCGATGTAAGGGGTTATCCCCAGGCCGGTGAAAGGGTTTTTTTAGGAACTGTCGTAAAGAAGGAATGTGCCGGGTTCTTGCAACTGCAGGGGTCCCGGCACATCAGTTTTTCCCCAGGAAAGGGTTTAGGCCCAACGGGCCGGCTCAGGGAACAAGGGAGACCCGGGTTGACAGCAGATCCGCCCGATGGGAGGAGCCGCCCACATAGATGGTGTAATCCATCGCTTCGAGCTCCCATTTTTTTGAGCAGGGGTTGTACCAGGTCAGGTCCCCGGGGTTCACTGTCAGGGTCACCTTTTTCTTCTCCCCTGGCTCCAGGGAGATCTTCTCAAAACCCTTGAGCAGCTTCACGGGGCGGTCGGCGGTGGAGTTCTCCAGGCCCACATAGAGCTGGACTACCTCTTCCCCGGCCCTCGTGCCTTTGTTCTCCAGGTCCACCGAAGCGGTGATCGCCTCCTCCGCCTGCCGGGCTTCCAGATTGCTGTAGGCAAAGCTGGTATAGCTCAAGCCGAAGCCGAAAGGGAAAGCCGGCGCCAACCCCTGTTTTTCCAGCAGGGTGTAGCCGTGGTAGCAGCTGTAGTCGATCTCGTCTGCCTGGTCGTCAAAGAAGGGCAGGTCATCTGCGCTGCGGGGGATGGTGAAGGGCAGCCTGCCGCCGGGGTTCACCTCACCGAAGAGCACCCGGGGCAGAGCGCTGCCTCCTTCCATGCCCGGATACCAGGCTATGAGGATGGCGGCTGCCTGATCCTTCCACTCCTCCATGGTGATGGCGCTGCCTCCAACGAGAACCACTATGGAGTTGCTGTTGGCCGTGGTGGCGGTTTCGATCAGGGAGCGGTCCCTGTCACTCAGGGTAATGCTTTCCCTGTCGCCCCCGAAGGGAGAGCCGGTCCCCTTTTTCTTTTTCTTGCGCAGGCCCACGATATACTCACCCTCTTCGTTGTGCCTGCAGCCGGCCACGATGATGACGGCATCGCAGTTGCGGGCCGTCTCGTGGGCTTTTTTCAGATCCCTGCCGCTGTCGTAGCAAACCCCTGCCTGCCCCTTTAGGTATCTTTGTAGCCCTTCCAAAATGGTGGTTATATAGGGCGGGCGGACGCGGCTGCTGCCGTAGTCGCCGATATTAGGTGCGGTGGCAAGCTCGCCTATCACCGCCAGCTGCTTGATCTTGCCCCGCTCCAAAGGCAGCAGGCTGTCACGGTTTTTGAGCAGGACCATGCTTTTCTCGGCTGCCTCCCGGGCCAGTTCCACATGCTCCCGGCAGGCGGCTAATTCCCTGGGGTAGCCCTGCGGGTCCGGGGCTGTGGTAAATTTGAGCACCGTCCTGACGATGCGCCGCACAGCCTCGTCGATGGTCCTTTCTACCACGACCCCTTTTTTGACGGCTCTTCTAAGTTTCCTCCCGTAAAAAAGGGTGAAGGGCATTTCCAGGTCCATCCCGCCGTTCATCGCCTCTACGGTGTCTTTGATGCCCCAGATGAAATCGGAGAGGGTAAAACCGGTAAAGTCCCAATCTTCCTTGAGGATCTCCTTTAGCAGGTGGGTGTGATGGCAGCAGTGAATGCCCTGCACCTTGTTGTAAGCGCCCATGACCGCGGCAGCCCCTTCATCGATGCAGCGCTTGAAATGGGGCAGGTAGACCTCCCGAAGGGCGCGCTCTCCGAGCCTGACATCGACGGTAAAGCGGCAGTTCTCGATGCTGTTGGCTGCATAATGCTTGATGCAGGCCATGACATTGTGTTTCTGCACCCCTCGGGTTAGCGCTGCGCCCATCTCGCCCAGCAGATGCGGGTCCTCGCCGTAGGTCTCTTGAGCCCGGCCCCAGGCCGGATGGCGCAGCAGGTTGATGCACACCCCGCCGAAAAGATTGCCCCCCTGGGCCCGGATCTCGCGGCCGATGACTTCACCCACGCGCTCTTCAAGGCGCCTGTCCCAGCTTGCGCCCCGGGCCATGGCCACGGGGAAACAGGTAGAGCGCCCCGAAACAACGCCCCGGGGGCCGTCCACAAACTTTACCGGGGGGACTCCCAGGCGCTTGCAGCCCCCCGCCACCCAGGGGCGGTAGTTGTATTTGAATCCGTCTCGAATAAAACTGTGGGCATTCTGCCGGCTGCCCGACAGAAAATGGATTTTCTCCTTCAGGGTCATCCGGGCTACGATCTCCCCGGCCTTTTCCTCAAACTGTTCTGTTCCTATCTTCTCTCTCAACACCGGACCCTCCCTAAAATTAATTGGTGACAGGCAAGAGAAGCCGCCGGCAAAATTCGCAAAACTGATCTGTTGGTAAGATTCTCCTCTCCAATATAAAATCCTTTCGGTGAGCCAAGGGGACATTTACTTTGGCTCACCGGGCAGGTGGTGCAGGAACAATATGGATTGACGGGGAATTATTATAGCGATCGCCGCGCCCGGACAACGCTCGCCGGGGCCTGCGGGCGCGGGGAAAGCGGTGCGGAGAAGGTGAATCAGGCTGCTACTGAAAGGAGAAAAACCTTGCCGGAAAACGAAGGTGCAATCCGGTTGGTGGAAAGGCCGCTCAAAACCTCTCTGCGGTGCTATGCCGTCGCCGCGGTGCTCATGGCCGGTTTGTTCCTGGCCCGGATGCCCGCCCTGGGCGCTTTGGCGGCAATTGCCGCCGTGGTTGTCTCACTGGAGGTGCTGGGTGCCGTGGCGGCCCGGAGGGTTATTCCTAAAGACCTGCTGCGCGAACATCTAGCCCTCGTTGGCGGAACGGCTCTTTTCTCGATTATTTTCGGGGTGGACAGCTTTTTTCGGAACGCAGGAGAAAATATAGCCCTGGCCCTTCCCGCGCTCCTCTGCGGATTGCTCCTGTTCAATATCGAAAAGCTGATCAAGCCTAAAAACCGTTTTCTCTTTTCGGTGATTCTGACCGCAGCCCTGGTCTGTTTCTCCATCCAGTTTTTTTTGACCATGAACCTGAAGATCCGCCCCCAGGTGGCTTCCCTCAAAGAGGGACATGATGCTTACCTGGCCTCCCTGGGTGCGGCGGCAGCGGACAGCCCCAACGTTCTCCTTATCCTCATGGATGATCTGGGCTACGGTGATATCTCCGCCTGCGGCAATACCCTGATCAGTACCCCCAACATCGACTTTTTGGCGGAAAACGGGGTGACCATGGATAGCTTTTTCGCAGCCGCTCCCGTATGCACTCCTTCCCGTTTTGCGGTTTTAACGGGCCGCTACCCGGACCGGGGCCATCTCACCAATGTGCTCATGCCCACGGCGAAATCATTTCGGCCGTCCAATGTGTTTCGCTGGTGGAACCCCGTGGTTATCGGTAAAGGTGTGGATGGGATTTTGCCCGACGAAATTACCCTGGCCGAAGCCCTGCAAGCCGCAGGATACCGCACCGGCATCTTCGGCAAGTGGCACCTGGGCGATTACGGGGCTTACCTCCCCAACGCGCAGGGTTTTGAACACTTTTACGGCTCCTACTACAGCAACGATATGCACCCTTACGAGTTTTACCGGAATGAAGAGAAGGTAGTAGCCCACCCCCTGGATCAGACCCGGATCACCAGGAATCTCACCGATGAGATCATCGCTTTTATTACTGATCACAAGGGAGAAAAATTCTTTATCGATTACGCCTCGCCCTGGCCCCATTTCCCCGTCCACGCCTCGGAGGAGCACCGGGGCACCTCCCCGGCTTCCACCTATGGGGACTGCCTGCAAGAATTCGACGCCGGTCTGGGGGAGATCTTTCAAGCCCTACGGGAAAACGATCTTATCGACGATACCCTGATCATCTTCACCAGCGATAACGGACCCTGGCATGAGGGCGCTACCGGCGGGCTCCGCGGCCGCAAGGGCAACGTCTTCAGCGGGGGGCAGAAGGTCCCCTTTATTGCCTGCCTCCCCGGGGAGATTCTCGCCGGCGAAAGGATTGCCCTGCCCGCCATGAACATCGATCTTTTGCCCACCATCCTGGGCCGCTGCGGGCTGCCGCTGCCTGCCGACCGGATTATCGACGGGGTGGATCTATGGCCTCTTTTAAGCGGGGCGGAAAAAGACCTCTCGCGCGATGCCCTCTTCTTTTTCTCGGGCGGGAAGATCCGCGGCGTGCAGAGCGACGGCTTCAAGTTGCTGGACAGGGTGCGCTCGGAGAACTCGATGTATATCAACTCTGTTTACAGAGATCTTCTCTTCGATCTGGAAAAGGATCCGGCGGAGTCTTACAATGTAAGAGAACTTTATCCAACAAAGGCAGAGGAATTGTGGGTGAAACTGGCCAGGTTCCGTTTCCAGATGGAGATCAACCCCAGAGGCTGCAAATAGCGTTAACAGGAGGCAACATGCCGCCAATATCTGTCATGCTCAAGCCCGCCTCAAGCCGGTGCAACCTGCGGTGCCGCTACTGCTTCTATCATTCCCTGGCCGGACAGCGGGAGAGTTTCTCCCACGGGATGATGTCCCGCCTGACGGCGGAGGCGGTCATCGGCAAGGCTTTCGACTACTCCCGGGGGGCGGATGTGCATTTTACCTTCCAGGGGGGCGAGCCTCTGCTGGCAGGGTTAGATTTTTTCAGGGATTTTGTGAACCGGGCCGGGGAGCACAACCGGTACCGCTCCAGGCTCTTTTTCTCCCTGCAGACGAACGGCACGCTTATCGATGCGGCGTGGTGCCGCTATTTTCGGGAGCACAGCTTCCTGGTAGGCCTTTCGCTGGACGGCGATGCCGATCTGCACAACCTCTACCGCCGCGATGCTCACGGGGCAGGCACCTTTGAGCCGGTCATGCGAGCCGCCCGGTTGATGCGCCGCCATGGAGTCGAATTCAATATATTGACCGTAGTTACCGCTCCTGCAGCCCGGCGCATCCTTGAAGTTTACCGTTTCTTCAAGAAGAGCGGTTTCAGCTATCTGCAGTTTATCCCCTACCTGCCGCCCCTGGAAGCGGCGGGCCCGGATGAGCAAGCCCTCACCAATGAGCTCTACGCAACTTACCTGGTCGAACTGTTCAAGGCCTACTACGCGGACTACATGCGCGGCAGCTACGTCAGCATCAGGCAGTTTGACAACTACGCGCAGCTGGCCCAGGGCAAACCGGCCGAGCAATGCGGCATGAACGGTCACTGTTCCTTGCAGTTTGTCATCGAAGGGGATGGGGCGGTTTACCCCTGCGACTTCTACTGCCTGGACGAATACGCCCTGGGAAACATCCATGAACAGAGCTTTCGCGAACTGGGCGCCCTGGGCATGGCCCGGTTTGTGGCCGGCTCTCTGGCTGTCCCCCCGGAATGCCGGAGCTGCTCTTTTTATACACTCTGCCGGAGAGGCTGCAGGCGTTACCGCGCAGGGGAGAGCGATTATTGCACCGCCTACAGGGAGTTTTTCGCCTACGCCGCCCCCTACCTGAAGAATATGCGCTAACTCCCACAAAAACCCCGGCATCCCAGCCCATCCCGGCACAATGGCTGTGCGGTAAGTCCAGCCCCTTGATCTTTACCGCCCCATCGGTTATTTTAGAGCAGG
>CAZQVX010000109.1:0-5572 GCA_964596845.1 uncultured Syntrophomonadaceae bacterium
CTTTTACCGTCCCCTACCGCTGCCTGACCGCGATTAAAGAGGCGCCCCGCGGCCTATAAAGTAACACCGTAGCTTTTACGGCGGCGCTCATCATCTAAAGCCCTTCCCCGGGGCACAATGAAATGGTAGAATACCTTAAATGAAATCGCTCCATGGAGGAGATTTACATATGTTCGAAAAGCTTATCTTTTGCCTGCAAATATTTTTTTTAGGTTTCGGTGTGGTGATGGCTGTCCTATTTGTCCTTTACGGGCTTATTCTTCTCTACAACCGCTTCTCAGCCCCCAATGAAAAAAAAGAAACGCAGCCCCCTCCGGGGGGAACTGGGGAAAAACACCTTTCGCCGCAATTGAAGGCCGCTATCGCTGCAGCACTGAGCTGCTATACCGGCACCGTTGAACTGAAAGACGGAGGAGCCGCCTTTGGCGCAGGCGGTCGGGGAGCATCAACAGCACAACATAGCCGGCCGGAAATAGAGGGTTCACAATGGGCGGCCGCCGGCCGCCGGGATCTTCTGGAGAGCAGCACACATCTTGAATTTTCGAGGAGGAAAAGAACTTGAAGGAGTACAGAATAACTGTAGACGGGCAGGTTTTTAAAGTCGGCGTGGAAGAGATTACTCCCTCTGAACCGGGGTCAACCGGGGGCCGGGCTCGTGGGGAACAGGCTTTACCCGGACAGCGGGAAGAGATAAAACCGGCAGTTCAGGATCACCGCCCCCTCCTTGAGAACACTTTCAAGGTGGAGGCGCCGATGCCGGGCGCAATTATCAATGTCGCTGTGAAAGTCGGAGATAGCGTTAAAGAGGGAGCTGTTCTGCTGACTCTGGAAGCGATGAAGATGGAAAATGAAATTACCGCTCCTAAAGCAGGCACCGTGCAGGATATTCATGTAAAAGCGGGAGATACGGTGGGCAGCGGAGAGGTGCTCCTGGAAATTGCTTGATCCGGGGCCCTTAGCAAGCAGGGAAAGGAATCTAAACAATGGATGAATTGATACGCGAATTTATACAGAGCACCGGTTTTTACCACATCACGCTGCGGGAACTGGCCATGATCGGCATCGCCTGCGGGCTGCTCTACCTGGGCATTGTTCGCAAATACGAACCACTGCTGCTGGTGCCGATAAGTTTCGGTATGCTGCTGGTTAATCTGCCTCTGACCGGCCTGTTGCTTCCGGAAGAGCCGGGGGTTATCGGAGGGCTGCTAAATTATCTTTCTTTCGGGCTGGAAAAAGGAATCTATCCGCCGCTCATATTTCTGGGGATAGGTGCACTCACTGATTTTGGGCCGCTCATCGCCAACCCCGTCACGCTCCTTTTGGGGGCGGCAGCCCAGCTGGGTATTTTCACCACCTTCACCGGCGCTTATTTTTTAGGTTTTACAGCCCCGCAATCGGGGGCTATCGGGATCATTGGAGGGGCCGACGGCCCCACAGCCATATTCGTGGCCAGCCGTCTGGCTCCTGAGCTGCTGGGCTCCATTGCTATTGCCGCCTACTCATACATGGCCTTAGTCCCCATTATCCAGCCGCCGATTATGAAGCTTTTAACCACACAAAAAGAGCGGAAAGTGGTGATGAAACAGCTGCGGCCGGTTTCCAAAGCAGAGAAAATTATTTTCCCCATTGCCGTCATCATTATCTCCGGCCTGCTCCTGCCGGCGGCGGCTCCGCTGCTGGGGATGCTCATGTTCGGCAATCTGCTGCGTGAAAGCGGGGTTACAGAGCGTTTAAGCAAGACTGCTCAAAATGAGCTGAACAATATCATCGTGATATTTTTGGGTCTTACCGTGGGGGCCAAGGCTACGGCTGAATATTTCTTAACCTGGGATACGATTTTAATCATCGGCCTCGGACTGGCTGCTTTTGCGCTAGGCACGGCAGGAGGAGTGCTTATGGGTAAGCTGCTCTACCTGATCACCGGGGGCAAGATCAACCCTCTCATTGGCTCTGCGGGTGTCTCCGCCGTGCCCATGGCGGCGCGGGTTTCCCAGACCGTGGGCAAAGAGGCCAACCCCAACAACTACCTGCTCATGCACGCCATGGGGCCCAATGTCGCCGGAGTTATCGGATCCGCAGTCGCCGCCGGGATCCTTCTATCCATCCTCGGATAAAGCGGAGCCTCACAAAGAACGCCGGTTATTGTAACGTAAGTTACGCATAACACTTTGCCTTGTGAGGCTCCAAATCTAATATGCCTGCTGCAGCAAAAAATATACCTGTAAAAAATCAATTTTGCATATCTGTTTACCTCCGGATCATATGCATAAGCAAGATCATTCCGGAGGCGGATCTAAGCATTGCAATTCAAAGAACGTCTGGAAGGTGCGCTGCGCCGAAAATGGGTCCGGGCCTTACTCGCTGTCCCCGCTTTGCTCATCATTATCGCTGCATCCATCGGAGTTGATTACGGTTGCCACCGCGGCAGGATCTATCCAGGTGTTCACCTGCAGGAAATTTCATTGGGCGGTTTAACTCCCGGGGAAGCGAAGGCCGGCCTGGCTGAAAAGTTATGGTCACTGGAGGAACTCAGGCTTAGCGATGCTTCAAGCGAAGGGGTTGTCGTGCGCCTTTTAGATTTGGGGGTATCCTGGGACAAGAAGGGGACCATGGCCCTCATCCTGAAGGAGGGAGCAGGCCGCAGCGGCTACAAGGAGAGGCTGCGCCGGATCTGGACGCGCTCTCCCCTGCAGCTCGAGGGGATCATGAAGGTGGATGCAATCCGGTTGCACCGGTTTACATCGCGGCTGGCAGAGCAAATCGAAGAGAATCCGCGGGATGCCAGATTCGTGGTCCAGGGCTCCAGAGTCACCATCGAGGAGGAAGCCAGGGGGCGCTTCTTGCAGGCGGGGCTGCTGCGAAAAAGGATTCTCGAGGCGGTGCAGAACGGCCGGGATGAGGTCAGGCTGCCCATCGGCGTAAAGGAACCGGCGCGCACTGCGGCTGCGTTAACGGGATATGATGTGGATCAGGTTATGGCGGAGTTCGCCACCACCGTTTCCCCCTCCATCCCCAACCGGGTCCACAATATCGGCCTGGGGTCTAAGGCGATCAACGGCTACCTGCTGCCGCCGGGGGGGATCTTCTCTTTCGAAGCGGTGGTGGGCGATTCAACCAAGGAAAAAGGCTATCGTGAGGCGCCGGTCATCGTGGGGGGGAAACTCGTCCCCGGCCTCGGCGGAGGGCTCTGCCAGGTCTCGACGACCCTTTACAACGCCGCGCTTATAGCCAACTTAGAGATTGTCGAGCGCTATAACCACAGCCTGACTATCGGATATGTGCCCGTGGGCAGAGATGCTACCATCTCCATCGGATCCGCCGATTTAAAATTTAAAAATTCGCGGGATCACTATATTCTTATCGGTGCTGAACTAAAGAGCGGCCGGCTCACCTTTCGCCTTTTCGGTCCCCCTATGAAAGAGCGGGTGGAGATATTTTCTTCCGATCTGGTCCGTCTGGATCCGCCGGTGCAAAACGAAAAAAGCAGTGCGCTGAAGTCGGGAGAGATAGAGCTTCTTGAAAAAGGTAAAGCCGGCTACCGGGTCAAGACCTGGCGGGCGGTCTACCTGGACGGCCGGGAGATCTCCCGTGAGCTGCTCAGCTACGATCACTATCGCCCCGTACCCACCGTTTACCGCATCGGCATTGGGGAATAAGCCCTCGCCGGATTGCTCTTCTCACCGGGACACGCATGCCAAATTTAAAGATGTGCAAACTATATCCGTTAAGCACATCTTTTTAAGGAGGCCCTGTCCATGAACCCTCGCCGGAAAGTAGAAAGATGCATCGACAGTTTTCGCCATTCGGTCAGCGAATTGAGGTCCGCCGCCCGGGATACGGAAAACAGCCAGGCCCGGAACGCCTTTGTTGCGTCCGCCCAAAAAGTTGAAGAATGCATCCAGCAATGCCAGATCGCTTTAAACCAGTTTAAGTGAGAGGTTGGAAATTAGAATTCGGAAGTCATAAATAGCCCTGGTAGCCCTAGGGACGGGGTACCTGTCAACCAGTCACCTGTCACACTACGCCTGGCCCTTCCATCTTGGCCCTTCCATCTTTGTTGCTTATTAATCCCCGTTGTGCTATGCTACAGTAGGTAAATTAAGGTTAAGGAGTGGCCCCATTGAGACCGGTCAGGGTTAGATTTGCCCCCAGCCCCACGGGAGAGCTTCATATCGGAGGCGCCCGGACGGCCCTGTTCAACTACCTTTTTGCACGCGCCAACAAAGGCACATTCATTTTACGCATCGATGACACCGACCTGGAGCGATCCCGGCCCGAATATACAGAAGGGCTCATCAGCGCCATGCGCTGGCTGGGTCTCGATTGGGACGAGGGACCCTACCACCAATCGCAGCACCTTGAAGAATACAACCGCGCAGCGGCCCGTCTCCTCGAAGAGGGGCAGGCCTATCACTGCTACTGCACTCCTGAAGAGTTGGCTGCAGGGCGCGAAGCGGCGCGCAAAGCAGGCAAACCCTACCTCTATCCGGGAACCTGCCGCCACCTCTCATCAGAGGAAGCAAGGGCCCACCAGGCGGCCGGGCGCAGCGCGGTAGTCCGGCTGCGCACCCCCGATGAGGGTGAGACAGTAGTCCGGGATCTAATCCGGGGCGAGGTCCGTTTTGACAACAGCCATCTCGACGACCTGATCATCGTCAAATCCAACGGGCTGCCCACCTACAACTTTGCCAGCGTGGTCGACGATGCCCGACTAAAGATCAGTCACGTGATCAGAGCCGAAGAGCATCTTTCCAACACCCCTCGACAGCAGCTCTGTGGAGAAGCCCTGGGGATCGCGGCACCCCAATACGCCCATGTGCCCATGATTCTGGCCCCGGACCGCAGCAAACTGAGCAAACGCCACGGCGCCACATCCGTAGAGGAGTTCCGCAGCCAGGGCTACCTGCCTCAAGCCTTAATCAACTACATGGTTCTTTTAGGCTGGTCTCCCGGCGAGCAAGAATTTATCACCTTAGCCGAAATGGCTCCGCTTTTTTCATTGGAGCGGGTGAACAAAACCGCCGCCATCTATGATACCGCCAAGCTGACCTGGATGAACGGTCATTATCTGCGCGGTGCATCCATAGATGAACTCACAGAAGCAGCCTTTCCATTTTACCGGGCCGCAGGGCTACTCGCCGCTCCGCCGGAAGGAGAAGCTCTCACCTACTTCCGCAAAGTGGCGGATACCGTTCGCGATCGGGTCAAGAGCCTGGTTGAACTGGCTGAAGCTTCGACCTACTTTTACCGGGACGAATTTGAGTACGAGCCCAAAGGTGTGGAAAAACACTTTCGCAAAGAAGGAGCCGCCCAACTGCTGCTCCGGGCCGCCGCCCTGCTAAAGCACCTGGAGCCCTTTGACGAGACCTCAATCGAAACAGCTTACCGCGGTTTAAGTGAAGAGATGGGCATATCCGCCGGACGGCTGATCCATCCTACCAGACTGGCAATCTCCGGACGGACTATGGGCCCCGGGCTATTTGACATTATTGCGCTGCTGGGCCGTGAAAGGACCGTGTCACGCCTCGAAACAGCCGCCCGCTGGATTAGCCGGCACATATAGTCCAGATTA
>CAZQVX010000110.1:0-5570 GCA_964596845.1 uncultured Syntrophomonadaceae bacterium
ACTTCGATATAGGGATGGAGGTAGCCGTAAAGCAGGGTCCACAGGTTGGTTCTCTGCTGGGCCACGGTTACTAAAAAGAATTTTCCTCTGTCGTCCCGGTCCGCATCCTCAACATCAACCATCTCCCGGAGATCCTGGGCTGTACCCGGCTGGACCAGAATATAGTCGGTCCGAACAAATAAACCGAGGAGCAGCAGGCCGAGTATTATAATGTATAAACCTATTCTTCGCTTTTTGGGGGGCACTATTTAACCTTCTTTCTTTATATTGAACACCAGGGGAAGGGCCTGCCGGGCAGCTGCCTCGCCTCTGTTTATGGCTTCTTCGACGCATTGAAAATCAAAGGGGCCAAGATCGCTCACCTCGGGCGTGATGATCACATCGGCGTCATGACTCTGCCTGCGATGAATTTCCCGGGCCATGATATCCAGGGATTTTGACATCACATCGAAGATATGATTTATCTTGTAGTTTCCCACATTAGACCCGACATCAACCGCGATTACCAGGTCGGCGCCCATCTCCCGAACAGTCCTGGCCGGCACTCTTTCCAGGACCCCGCCGTCGACCAGCAGTTTGCCTTCTATGTCCACCGGGCTGAAAATACCGGGGATAGCGCATGAGGCGCGCACCGCCCTGGCAATAGAGCCTTCATTTATGACCACGCGCTCGCCGCTGATCAGATCAACGGCCACCACCGCCAGGGGCAGGGAAAGCTCGGCGAAAGAGCGCCTCCCGGTAAGCATATGCAGCAGTTGTTCCAGTTTTTCACCGGCAATGAGGCCCATGCGCGGGATGGTAAAATCCATCCAGGTTCGCCGGGAAATCCGTTGCGCCAGGCGCTCGATCAATTTCAGTTTTAAACCGCAGGCATAGAGAGCGGCTACGAGGCTGCCCATGCTGGTCCCGGCGATATAGTTCACCTTTATCTCCGCTTCTTGCAGGACCTTGAGCACCCCGATGTGGGCCAACCCCCGGGCCAGGCCGCCGCCCAAAGCAAGGCCAATTTCAGGATCTTTCTGCATCTGCCACCTTTACCTTTTAGCGAGATAGTTAAACCATGTATATAATGTAATAGATGAGGTAGAGAGCTGCCCCGCAGGTGAGCACACCGCCGATTCTCAGTACCATAATATAGGCGGCTACAGGAGAAATATGTTTCGCCTTTCGGCCAATCCGCATCCACCAGAATACCTGTGGGTAAAAAATGGAAACCAGCCCAATGGCAAGTATAATTAAGGCCATGATCATTAAACCGAATTTGTCGGACTGCTGCGGCATTTAGCTTGATCATCCTTCCTGTTACTGAAGTATATTCTTATGTACCGCATAATTTTCTTTTAAATACCGGAAACATACTGAAGACCCGAACAGGCGGCCGGTAAATAACCGCCTGTTCGCGCTGGAGTCCACCATTAACATCCGTAAACCTTTTAAGGATGACGAAACTTCTGGGTGATCAGATCATATACCGCCGGTGGCACCAGTTCTTTAATCTCTCCCTTAAAACCGGCAATTTCTTTAACTATGCTGGAACTTAAGTACGAGTACTTACTGTTTGTCACCATGAACAGCGTCTCTACTTTCGGATTTAACTTGCGGTTTACCAGGGCCATCTGAAACTCAAACTCAAAGTCAGAGATGGCTCTTAAACCCTTGATGATAATGTTTATATTTTTTTCTTCCACATAGTTTATGAGCAAACCGCCAAAATAATCGATCTCTACGTTAGGATAAGGCGCCGTGCTGAGACGCAGCATTTCTATTCTTTCTTCCAGGGTAAACAATGTCTGCTTGCGCGGGTTTTCAAGAATGGCAACGATCAGGTGATCAACAACGGCGCTGGTCCTGGTGATGATATCCAGGTGTCCTTTTGTGATTGGATCAAAGCTGCCGGGGTAAATCGCTTTTTCCATGGATAACCCACCCCCTTTTAATCTATCTGTAAGATTAAAGATATATATCCATTGTTATTTTCGCTATTCCCGCCGCTCGTTCCTTCCTGTAAATAAACAAACATTTTTCTCAACTGACCATATTTAAAATAGTACTATTTTTTTTATTACCTTTTTTTAATCAAAGCATAACCGGGAAGATTATTTTTACATGTATGTATAAAAATTTTTCGGTAAACCATACTACAAATGAAGCAACATTTCTCCGAAAGCTCTTCCTCCGGTTTCTCCTCTCCCAACCACCGCGTAAGCGGTGATTACCGCAGGGTGATTCAAAACCTGCGGTCTTTTTTTTTGTTTAAAAAAATAATGGCGGGCCGAAGCCCGCCGATGTAATGAACGGAAATGAGTGCTGCTACAGCTGAGTGGGCTGGGTGCTGCCTTTGCCGACTAACTGGTTTTCGGCTGCATGAATCATCTTCCGAACCATGTTCCCACCTACATGACCATGTGTACGGGCAGGCAGTGCGCCAAGATCGCCAGTGTAGTTGATCCCCAGCTCATTGGCAACTTCCATCTTGAAGCTTTCAAGAGCGTCAGCTGCTTCCAGAACCATAATACGACCAGGTCTCCGCGGCATTCTGTTTCACCTCCTTATCGTTGATGCAAGCTTAGTTTGGCACACTGCCAGGCAAATATGCTTAGTATTGTTTTCAATAAAACTATGATTTTGTTTCATTTACTAGATGCAGACCAGCATTACCAGATGCAACTTTTTCCATTTTTTTTGAAAAAAATTTATTTTGTTGTGATCGGACCGGCTATATGCTAAAATAAGCACGTGCTGTTTTCTTATTAGTACCTAGACAGGGAAGGATGAAATATACTATGGCAAAAATTTGCCAAATTTGCGGTAAAGGTAAAGTCGGTGGATTTCAGATCAGCCATTCGCACATAAGAACAAAACGGCAGTGGCATCCAAACATCCATAAGGTCAAAGCAGTGGTAGAGGGAACACCGCGGCGGATCAACGTGTGCACACGCTGCCTTAAATCGGGGAGAGTAGAACGCGCTTTGTAAAGTCCGGCCTGTTTTTAAAATTTCGTTTCTAATAAAAAGGGCTGCCCTTTTGGGGCAACCCTTTTTACATACAAGCCGAATTACGCTTTTAACGGCTTTCTAAGAAATACCTCTTGCCTTCGTAAACCGCGTCGGCAATTTCCCGCCGCAGCACATAGGTGTTGATAGGCCTTGAGTTGGTCAGGATGCCCATCCCATTAAGGGTTTTGCCCAAGGCTTCGCCTTCCAGCGTTCCGGCAAGGATTTCCTTCGCACAATGCTCAAGCTTGGGAACCATATCGTTGACCAGAACCTGGGTCATGATCAACGGCAGCCTGGCGGCCTCTTCACCCTTCTCTGCTACGATCTTCTTTGTCCGCAGCAGGGCGCTTTCAACAGCGAAGATTTCCATAGCCATATCCGCCAGCCGGACCAGGATTTCTTGTTCATCGGTCAGCGCTTCGCTGAACTTCTGAGCAGCGTTACCGGAAGCCATGAGGAAGAGTTTCTTCATCTTGTTCAGAATGAACTCTTCACGAGCCAGGCTTTCAACGGGTTCTTCCGCTTCTCTAAGCTTTTTCAGCTCTTCGCCCAGGCCGAAAACAGCATCCATGAAGGGGACTTCGCCTTTGAGGGCCTTCCGAATCAGGGTCCCCGGAATCAGCATCCGGTTGACTTCATTGGTCCCTTCAAAAATGCGGTTAATGCGGCTGTCGCGATAGGCCCGCTCGACAGGATACTCTTCACAGTAACCGTATCCGCCGTAGATCTGAACCACTTCATCAACGACATAGTCCAGAGCCTCAGAGCAGTAAACTTTGGATATAGAGCACTCGATGGCATACTCCTGAATCGCCCCCACGATGCTGGCTCCATCTCCACCTTCAGCCGCTACCTCTTCCAACTTTTTGTCGATCATGCCGCCAAGACGGTAGACCAGACTCTCTGTAGTGTAAATGAGCATGGCCATCTGGGCAATCTTGTACTTGGTCAGGTTGAACTGGGCGATGGGCTGTTTGAACTGAATCCGCTCCAGAGCGTATTCAGCAGCAGCTTCAATGCTTCTCTTGCACCCGCCCACACAGCCGGCGCCAAGTTTAAACCGTCCGATATTGAGGATGTTGAAGGCAACCTGGTGACCCTTGCCTTCCTTCCAAAGCATATTCTCAACAGGCACTTTTACATTTTCCAGGATCACACTGCGGGTTGAAGAACCGTGAATCCCCATCTTCTTCTCTTCCGCACCCAGGGTGACCCCTTCAGCAGCAGCGTCTACGATGAAAGCGGTGAATTTTTCACCGTCGATCTTCGCGTAAGTAATAATTACATCGGCCCAGGCTGCATTCGTGATAAAGGTCTTCTCTCCGGTCAAGGTATAATATTTACCGTCTTCGGAGAGGGTGGCGATGGTTTTACTGTTCATCGCATCAGAGCCGGCTTCGGGTTCGGTTAAGGCATAAGCAGCAATCAGTTCGCCTGTGGCCAGCCCCGGCAGATACTTTTTCTTCTGCTCTTCAGTGCCGAAGAATACGATAGGCAGGGTGCCGATACCGGTATGCGCCCCAAAGGCAGTGGCAAAGGAACCGCCGCCTGAGACACATTCCGTTATGATCATGGTGGTAATTTTATCTGCTTCTTCACCGCCGTGCTCTTCAGGTATGTCGCTGCTCAGAAGCCCGAGTTCGCCGGCTTTGCGGAGTAGACCGACGGCCACTCCTTCCTTTTTTTCCTCAAGCTCGTCAATCCTTGGCACAACTTCATTCTCCACAAAATCCATGACTGTGTTTTTGATCATCAGGTGAATTTCGTCAAATTCTTCAGGTGTAAATACTGTCTTCTCATCGACAGGACCCAGTAAAAAAGCTCCTCCCTTGATCAACTCACCCATATTGAGGCTTCACCCCTTAGTTTTGGAATTAGATAAAAGAATACTTTTATCTGTTAATATTTTCTCGAGTTAAATAACATTCCCTGCTTTGTGAAACTTTTAACTTGTCTACAATATTTTATTTTTCCATCTTTCAAAAAAAACAATCCCGGCAGAACGCCGGGAGTAAGTATTTAACTGCCTGGGCTTAACCTGTCAGCTCTTTACAAACATCCCCAGCAGCCCTCTAACAATACCTTTAAAAATTGAAGGCACTTTGATCACATAAAAGCGCACCATGAATCCCTCCTTTACCGATGCATATTCTTGAGGCTTACCAGTAATAACGATCGTATATGTAAAGCGCCCAACCGCCCCAGATCAGCAGCGCTCCCAGCACCAGCGGCCATAAGTAGAGTGGAAGAATCCTGATCACCAGAATGGCTCCCCCTACAGCCAGGATGATACCGCAGCTCTTTCTTAAAAACATACTCAGGCGCCTGGCACCCATATTTGTCTACCCCCAGTGATCTTAAAAATGCTTTGCTGAGTGCCTTGTTATTATATGCACTCTTCGGAGAAGTGTTAAAAAGTGATGAAATGCCCGGGGGCAGGAATATCAGATTCTTGAGGGTAAGGGCCTCTACTAATGAATCTCAACCCCATAGGGCCGGATCTTGGAAATATCTTCAAAACCGGAATACAGAAGTCATTTCTGTTTTACAAAATCATCCGGGGTTTACATGGAT
>CAZQVX010000111.1:0-5560 GCA_964596845.1 uncultured Syntrophomonadaceae bacterium
GGAGAAATTAAGGGCTACCAGCAGTTTTTGTTCCTCCAACTCCCGCAAGTAAAGGTAGCATTCACCGGGAACCCCCTCCACCACACTCTGGTAACTGCCCCTAAGCAGGGCGGGCAGCTCCTTGCGCAGCCGGATCATCTTCTTGTAAAAATTGAGAAGAGAGCGGGGTTCTTTCTCCTGATAAGCGACATTGCGCTGCGCCGCCTTCGAGCCAACAGGCAGCCAGGGCTCCCCGGCGGTAAATCCGGCCGCAGGCCCGGCATCCCATTGCATCGGTGTGCGGCAGCCGTCCCTTCCCCGGTGAAAGGGGTACCACTTCTTACCTACCGGATCGAGCAGCATCCGCCGCGGCAACCGGACCTCCTGCATCCCGACTTCTTCACCATAATAGATAAAAGGCGTTCCCCGCAGCGTCAGCAGCAGCATCGCCAGCAGGCGGGCCCTGGACTCCTCGTGCTCTCCCCCGCCCAGGCGGCTGATGGCGCGCACGATATCGTGATTACTCAAGGTGTAGGCGGGCCAGGCTTCGGCGGGCAGTACCCGCTCCCACCGCTCCACGCAGCGCCGGAAAGCCCCCGCTTTCCAGCGGCAATGGGTCAAGTCGAAATAGAAATTCATATGCAGTTCGTCATTTCCGGAACCATAATAAGAAGCCACAACCCGCGGATCCTCACTCAACACTTCACCGATGCTGGTTTTCTCCGGATATTCGTCGAGGGTGCGGCGAAATTCTTTCAAGACCCGGTGCGTCTCGGGGTGATGCTGGTTGTATTGCTTGACCTGAAATTCGGGCAGGCCAAAAACATGGTAGAGATGCAGGGGCAGCGACCGGTCCCCGGAGGGCATCCCCCGCTCAACCTTGATCCGACGATAGAATGGCGGATTCGAGCGGAGCTGCTCATCCTTGCAATAGATATGAGCCACATCCAGCCGGAAGCCGTCGGCGCCCCGATCCAGCCAGAAGCGGACGGCATCGTCAACAGCCCGGCGCACCGCGGGATTGAACCAGTTCAAATCGGGCTGCTGCGGCAGAAATGAGTGCAGGTAATACTGCTCCGTGGCCTCATCCCAGGTCCAGGCCGGACCGAAAAAGTTATTGCGCCAGTTGTTGGGGGGCTTGCGCTTAGGGCCTATCCCGTCGCGCCAGATATACCAGTCCCGTTTCGGGTTATCCCTCGAAGAGCGCGATTCCCGGAACCAGGGATGCTCGTGAGAACTGTGATTTACCACCAGGTCGAGCATCACCCGAATGCCCCGGCGGTGCGCTTCAGCAACGAGGCGATCAAAGTCTGCCAGGGTGCCGAAGCGGGGATCAATGTCACAGTAATCGGCAATGTCATAGCCGTAGTCATATTCGGGGCTTTTAAAAAAGGGGCTGAACCAGATGGCATCGATCCCCAACGAGTCGGAGCTACCATCGTTGAGATAATCGAGCTTCTCGATGATCCCCACCAGGTCACCGATCCCGTCTCCGTTGCTGTCGTTAAAACTGCGAGGGTAAATCTGGTAGAATACGGCTTGCTTCCACCAGTCTGGACCGGTCAACATGTCCGCTCACCCTTCCTTCTCCATTGTTTTATGACCATATTCCCTTTCGGTCGCCCATAATCCTGTATTCCAGTCCCAAATGGCCGGCCAGGCAGCGTCTTATAAATTTGCATCAGGCAATGTCAGGGATAAATCCATCGAACTGGGCGTGGTAGAGCCGGGCATAGTAACCGCCCTTTTCTAAGAGCTGTTCGTGGGCGCCCTCTTCCACAATCCCGTCGTCGGTAAGAACCAGAATGCGATGGGCCCGGCGCACTGTAGCCAGCCGGTGGGCGATGACCAGGGTGCTGCGATCCCGGGAGAGCTCGAAAAGGGCTTCCTGAATCGCCGCTTCTGTCTCGCTGTCCAGAGCCGAAGTGGCCTCATCAAGAATCAAAATAGGCGGGTTCTTCAGGAAGATCCGGGCGATGGAGATGCGCTGCCGCTGCCCGCCGGAGAGCATTACCCCGCGTTCACCGGCATAAGTGTCATATCCTTTTTCCAGATCCATGATAAAATCATGCGCGTTGGCTTTTTTCGCCGCCGCCACAACCTCTTCATCGGTAGTATCGATTTTTCCATAGGCGATATTCTCCCTGATTGTTCCGGTAAAAAGGAAGACATCCTGCTGCACGATGCCGATATTCTGCCTGAGCGATCTCTGGGTGAAATCCCGGATATCGATGCCGTCAACACTGATGCTTCCCCTCTGGATATCGTAAAAACGGGGAATGAGGTTGCATAGCGTAGTCTTGCCGGCCCCCGACGGGCCCACCAGAGCCACCGTCTCCCCCGGCGCGATGCGCAGACTGACATTCTCAAAGATGCTCTTGTCGCGGTCGTAACTGAAGGTAACATTGTCAAGAGCTATTTCCCCCCGCAGGCGACCGGCGGAGCGGGCATCCCTTTTATCCACAATGTCCGGCTCAATCTGCAATGTCTCCACAAAACGGTGAAATCCGGCCATGCCCCGCTGGTATGTCTCCACCAGGACAGAGAAACGCCTGATGGGCTGCAAAAACATATTCACGTAAAGCAGAAAGCCGACTAGCGTCCCCAGGGTAATAAGGCTGCGGTAAACAAAGTAGCCGCCGCAGAAGAGAACGACCAGACTGATCAGGTTGGCAAAGAGGTTCACCCCGGAGAAAAATACAGCCATAATCCGGTAGGATCTTTGCTTGGCGCGGCGAAAATCCCGGTTATCCCGCTCAAATTTTTCTTTTTCATAGCGTTCGTTGGTAAAGGATTTGACCACCCGGACCCCTGAGATGCTGTCTTCGACACGGGCGTTGATATCGGCGACCTTAAGGCGCACATCGCGGAAGGTACTCTGCATCTCTTTATTTTTGGAGACAGCAAACCAGATCATCACCGGGACCAGCGAAAATGTGAGCAGAGTCAGCTGCCAGTTAATTGTCACCATGATGATAAAGGCGCCTATGAGCGTCACTGTGGCGATAAACAAGTCCTCAGGCCCGTGATGGGCCAGCTCAGAGATCTCGTTAAGATCATTGACCAGGCGGGACATGATATGACCGGTCTTAGTGTTGTCAAAGTAGCGGAAAGAGAGTTTTTGGATATGATCGAAAAGATCCTGGCGCATATCGTATTCCATGCGCACGCCCAGGACATGGCCCCAGTAATTGACGATATACTCGAGCAGCGCTCGCAGCAGGTAAAGCCCCAGCAAGCCGGCGCTGATCCAGACCAGCAGATTAAAATCGCGCTGCGGCAGAACCCGATCGATACTCCACTGCACAGCTACCGGAAAGACCAGATCCAGCCCGGCCATGACAAAGGCGCAGCTAAAGTCGATCAGAAAAAGCGGCAGGTGCGGTCGGTAATATTTAATGAAACGTGCCAACAAAATTTCACGACTCCTTTAAAAAATGTTTCTTCTGGAGATCTCCGCCGTGCCTTTTCGTTATCCAGATCACATTTCCACCGCGTAAGACGGCTTATGGGCCAGCCGGTGCCAGCTGGTCCGGCGGTAGCGGCGTATCATAATCAATGCGGTCACCAGGTACTGTAGCGCTGTGACCCACCAGATATAGGTTACGCCAAGTTCGAAAACATAGACCACCAGATAGGTCAGAGGCAGCCGCACCAGAAAACTGGCGATAAAACCTGCCATGAGCGGTCCCCTGGTATCACCGGCCCCTTTCAGAGCACCGGCCAGCGTATAGGCAATGGCAATAAAGGGCTGCTCCAGAGCAGCGATGCGCAGACAGGCAATCCCCAGGCTCAAGACCTCCGCCTCGGGGGGATCGAAGACGCGCATGATGTAATGCGGAAAAAAGAAAAAACCAAGCGCAATACCACCCATAAGCATTGTGGCCATAATCGTGGCCAGGGTTCCCGTCTTCACCGCTTCATCGGGCTTGCCCGCGCCCAGACGCTGCCCCACCAGCGTGGTAGCCGCTATGGCAAAAGCATATCCGGGCATAAAAGAAAAAGATTCGGCGGCTGTGGTTGCAGCGTTGGCCGCAAAACTGATAGGGCCAAGAGCGGCAATCCAGGTCATCGAAAGAAGCCGGCTGGTAGTGTATACCACCTCCTCCAGCCCCACGGGGACACCGATGGATAATATACTTTTCACCACCGGCTTTCTGATGGGGAAAAAACTACTCCGGGTGAGCGCCAGGTCGCGCCGCCGCTTCCAGAGATAGATCAGTCCCACCGCCAATCCTATCGCCTGGGCAGATCCTGTGGCCAGCGCTGCTCCCTTCACTCCCAGCATGGGGAACCCCAGTTTCCCAAATATAAGCACATAATCAAAAAATATATTAAAGGCATTTGTGGCCAGAGCAATATACATGGGCACCCGGGTGTTGCCTGTACCCCTGATGACCCCGTTAACCACCAGTACCAGCAACCAGAGAATTCCACCGCTGAATAGAGTGACATAAAAATATTCTACCGTAAATGC
This sequence comes from uncultured Syntrophomonadaceae bacterium, assembly GCA_964596845.1. Taxonomy (GTDB): domain Bacteria; phylum Bacillota; class Dethiobacteria; order DTU022; family DTU022; genus JAAZIN01. The sequence goes on from CAZQVX010000111.1 coordinate 4,457, forward strand.
GGCAGTGGGTTCATCCTTGATGGCCCATAAACAGAATGGTTTACCGAATATGCCCAATACCAGGGCCAGAACAAAAGTGATGATCAAGCCCAGGGAAATAGCCTGACCTGTGGTCAGCCCGGCGCTCTCCTTGTCCTCGGCTCCGATAAAACGAGCCACCAGCGAATTAACCCCGATGCCAAGGGCTCCGCAGGCGCCGATGACGCCAAAGAGGACCGAGGCGGCATATTCCACGGCCGAAGCCTCCCGGGCTCCCAGACGCATGACCATGGCGACGTCGAAGATCCAGTAAAAAGTATGCAGACACATCTCGATAACCGCCGGCCAGGCCAGGATGAGAATACTCTGAAAGGGATGATAACTTTTTCGTTTGATCATAAGTATACCTTCTTTTGTGCTTTAAATGTTCCCTCGTTTACTAAGATAGGGCATGATCGTACTGCTGCAGCGCAATTGTTAGCAGATGGTATACTTACGGTTAATGGTGAAATATGACGATTCTGACCGGTTGTACTGCAAACATGGACGCCTCCGTTTTCTCTTCACCAGACCGCGAGCACGTTTCAGACATATTAAAGACGAGGAGGCCGAAACCCTTCTCGTCTTCACTCGCAGTTGTGGCGGGAGTAGATGGGAATCGAACCCACCGTGGACTTTTCAGGCCCACCACTGGATTTGAAGTCCAGGGGCGCCACCAGGCCGCCAGCTACCCCCACTTGTATAAGCCCTTGTACATAAGGCTTTCCGGTTTATTTTATCATGGACCCGCGTTAAAAACAAGCCGGAAAAAGCCCGCGACTGCCCAAAAAACTGCCCAAATGCAATGTAAATACATGGCATTCGTCGGATCTTTTACTAAATATTTATATCAATGATAAATTTATTAAAATGTAATACATTAAAAAATATAATAGTGAAGCTGACACAAAAGCAATAAAATATGACAAAATTATTTGTAATGTAACAGGCTTACTTTTACTAAGTCTTGAATAAAAGGGATACGCCAGTAATGTTACTAACAATAGCATTGTTATAAGCAACAATAACGAAAATTTTAATTGCTGGGCTACTGATAAATTCATTAATATATATATTATTGAAAAT
>CAZQVX010000112.1:0-5550 GCA_964596845.1 uncultured Syntrophomonadaceae bacterium
GTTACCCCGGAGGCTCATGCCCGCTACCGGCAGCGCGGCGGGAAGATATGGGTCCTCGAGGCGCTAAATCTACTTGCCGTTACGGTTAACCCCACTGATCCTGCCGGTGCAGGCTATGAGCCCCGGCATTTTTTAAAGGAGCTTACGGCAGCGCTGGCTCCCAGGCCTGTTTACGACCTGGTGCTTGAGGGAAGCGCTGTCACCGCGTGAACCGCCCCTGTTTCCCCGGTTTCATCCACAGCGAAGGAGGAATGCATAATGGAAAGGAAGCTGAACCTGGATCAGGCGACCATTGACGGGGCCAGGAATACAGCGGCGCGGATAGCCGGTGAGCTGCACAGCTGGATAAATTGCTACACTACCGTGACCATCGAACGCGCCGTGGCCCGGCTTCTCGGCGTGGACGGGGTTGACGCCGCCGGGGTGCCGCTGCCCAATGTGCTGGTCGAGAGGCTGCATGAAAAGGGGCTTCTCGGTCACGGCCTGCTGCCCTGGATGGCCCGGGCCGTAGTCGCCACCGGCCGGAGTGCGCCTGAAGTAGCGGCAGACGTTGCCGGCGGGCGGCTCGAGATTGCCTCTGTACCGGCAATGCCCCCGGAGAGATGGCGCGAAACCGGGGATCGCCTGGCGGCTGAAGCTGCGGCGAAGATCACTGCCCGCCGGCGGGAGAGGGAGCAGATGATGGCGGGCGCAGCGCCCGATCGGCTCCCGCTGCTCTACGTAATTGTCGCTACGGGCAACATCTACGAAGATGCTCTCCAGGCCAAGGCGGCGGCGCTGCAGGGCGCCGACATCGTGGCGGTGATTCGTCACACCGGACAGAGCCTGCTCGACTATGTCCCCTACGGCCCCACCACCGAGGGCTTCGGTGGGACTTACGCCACACAGGAGAATTTTCGCATTGTCCGCCGCTCGCTGGATGAAGCCGTCCAGGAGACCGGCCGCTACATCCGCCTGGTCAATTACTGTTCCGGCCTGTGCATGCCCGAAATTGCCGCCATGGGAGCGCTGGAACGCCTCGATATGATGCTGAACGATGCCATGTACGGCATCTTATTTCGCGACATCAATATGCGCCGCACGCTTATCGATCAGCATTTTTCGCGCATGATCAACGGCTTTGCCGGCATCGTGATCAATACCGGCGAGGACAACTACCTGACCACGGCCGATGCTTTTGAAAAGGGCCATACCGTTGTCGCTTCACAGTTTATCAACGAACAGCTGGCCCTGCGCTCGGGGCTTACAGAAGAGCAGATGGGCCTGGGGCATGCCTTTGAGATCGACCCGGCGCGCGAGGACGGGCTGCTCATGGAGATCGCCCAGGCACAGCTCTGCCGCGAACTTTTCCCCCGCTCACCGCTTAAATACATGCCTCCCACGAAGCATGTGACCGGCGACATCTTCAGCACCTACCTGATCAACGGGATGTTTAACCTGGTTTCCGTACTTACGGGGCAGGAGATTCAGCTTCTGGGCATGCTCACCGAGGCCATCCACACCCCCTTTATCAGCGACCGCTATCTGGCCGTCAAAAATGCCGGTTACATCTTTAATAACGCCCGCCATCTGGGTGAAGAGATTATCTTTAAGGAAGGGGGCCGCATCCAGGCCCGCGCCGCTGCGCTGCTCGATGAAGCCTATGCCCTGCTGCAGGAAATAGAACGGATCGGCCTGGAAGCAGCCCTGGAGCGGGGGCTTTTTGCCGACATCAAGCGCAGCCGTGAAGGCGGCAAAGGCAAGGAGGGGGTGGTAGCCAGAAGTGAGGATTACTACAATCCCTTCCCGGCGCTCTTTTTGCAGGGTTCCGCAAGAAAAGATGACGAAGGGAGAGCCTGCTGATGGATCATGACTTGAGCAAAGTAAAGGCGTACGGAGACACCTTAAATGATGGAGCGGTTCAGCTGAGCTTTACCCTGCCCCTTACGGCGGGCGACGAAGCCCGTGAAGCCGCCCGGCAGCTGGCGCTAAAAATGGGGCTGGAGACGCCGGCAGTGACCGAAATGGCCGACCTGGGCGCCGGTTTCAGCTTCTGCGTTGTTTACGGCCGCTGTACTCACACGGTCGACTACACAGCCATCAAGATCCCGAAACGAGAGCACAAGTCCATGAGTTTTGAAGAGGTGAATACCTTTGTGCAGGCGAATCTAAATAAAAAAATTGTCATTGTCGCCGCCTGCACCGGCACAGACGCCCATACCGTGGGCATTGATGCCATTGTAAATATGAAAGGTTACGCCGGGGAATACGGTCTGGAGCGCTATCCTGAATTTGAGGCTTACAACCTGGGCAGCCAGGTCCTCAACGCCGAACTGCTGGCCAGGGCGGCTGAGCACGGGGCTGATGCCATCCTTGTTTCGCAGGTGGTCACTCAGAAGAACGTCCACCTGGAGAACTTGACCGAACTGGTAGAGTTGGCTGAGGCCGAGGGGGTTCGCGAGCGGATACTTTTGATCGCCGGCGGACCGCGCATTTCTCATGAGCTGGCCATGGAACTGGGTTACGACGCCGGTTTCGGCCCGGGGACCCTGCCGAACCATGTGGCTTCATTTATCGCTGCTGAGCTGGTTCGTAGAAAAAAGCGTTTGCCATCCTGATCGATATTCCCTTTTGAAAGGACGATCCATGGAACAGGTAAGCACCAAAAAAATGATCCTTTCCGATCTGGCTTTATTCTTTGTAGCCCTGTTTTGGGGCTCCAATTTTGTGGTCGTGAAAGAAGCGTTGCACCTGATCACCCCTTTTGCTTACCTGGGCCTCCGGTTTACCCTGGCGGGTCTCATCATGCTGATCCTCTTCTGGAAGAGGATGGCCCAAATCAAGCCGGCAGAACTAAAGGCCGGGACCCTGCTGGGTTTTCTCCTCTTCGCCGGTTTTGGTGTTCAGACTGTCGCGCTGATAGTGACCACCCCGGCCAAGTCCGGCTTTATTACCGGCACCAGCGTGGTGCTGGTCCCCTTTCTTTACATTCTCGTCAGCAAAGCCTGGCCGCGCTGGTCTGTCTTTGTCGGGGCTTTCCTGGCCCTGGGGGGACTTTATTTGCTCTCATTCGAAGGGGCCGCCGGGGTCGCCTGGCTGCTGCAACAGGGCGACGCCCTGACCTTCGTCGGGGCCATAATATTTGCAGCGCATATTGTTTTTTTGGGGGTTTATGCGCCTCGCAGCGATCCCATCGTTTTAGCCACACTCCAGATGCTTTTCGCCGGTGTGCTAAGTTTAGGCGCCGCTTTTATCGCCGAACCTCTCGAGGGCATCTTTATCTATCCCCCTCAGATCTGGGCGGCGATCTTTTATGCCATCGTCTTTTGCACCATCGGCGCTTTTGTGACCCAGACTGCGGCCCAGCGCTTTACCCCGCCTACCCATGCCGCGCTGATTCTGAGCCTGGAGGCGGTATTCGCCGGCTTTTTTTCCTACCTGTTCTGGGATGAACTTTTCAGTGCACGAAAGCTTTGCGGTGCGGGGCTCATCTTCGTCGGAATTCTGATTACTGAGCTGCAACCGCTTTTCGAAGCACGGCTGAAAAAAAGAAAGGCAGTTTCTACAGCGAAGGAATCGGGATAGTAAACTGTTATGCCTTATTCGTCAGGGGGGTGGCGGCCGGTTCTTTTAGTTTCGCAAATATTGCGGTCAGGTTTATTCCAGCGTATGCCTTTTACAACGTGGAAGGAGGTCACTGAAATTGGAACTGCAGGATTACGCTTTAAAAGAAGAACGGCAGGTTGTTTACCGGCCCGCCGGGCACAGAAAGCTCTACATGAATCCCGATGCCGACACAGCCCGAAAATTTTTCCGTCAGAAGTCCCGCAAACTGGTGGATAAAACCACCACCCTGGCCGAGGCCGTATCCCGCCTGGTGCATGACGGGGACTATATTGCCTGCGGAGGGTTCGGGACCAGTCGCGTTTCTACGGCGGCTATCCATGAAATCATGCGCCAGCGCAAAATAAACCTCGGTTTTTCCGCCCATTCGGCGACCCATGATTTTCAGCTTCTGGCAAGCGGGCGCTGCATCAACCGCTGCGATGTGGCCTATATTGTGGGGATGGAGGCGCGGGGCCTCTCCAGGCGCGCCCGCCAGGCTGTAGAAGATGGCGAGGTTGAGCTGACGGAGTGGACCAATGCCGCTCTTTCCTGGCGTTACCGGGCCGCTTCGATGGGCATCTCCTTTATCCCGGCCCGCTGCATGATGGGCACCGATACCATCGCCTACAGCGCCGCTGTAGAGATGGAATGCCCCTATACGGGGAAAAAGTATGTGGCCCTCCCGGCGCTTTTCCCCGACGTGGGGACAATCCATGTGCACCGCGCCGACATCTACGGTAATTGCCAGATCGACGGCCTGCTCGTTTCCGACTGGGAGATGGCCCGGGCGGCTAAGCGGCTGATCATTACTACTGAAGAACTTATTGCTAACGCAGAGATTCGCCGCGAACCTCACCGCACCGTGATCCCCTATTATCTCGTCGACGCCGTGGTCGAGGTGCCCTTCGGTTCTTATCCCACCAATATGCCCTACAGGTATTACAGCGACGAGGCGCATCTGCAGAAATGGCTCAAAGCGGAGCAGGATCCCGAGACGCTGGCGCAGTTTCTCGAGGAGAACATATACGGGGTCGAAGATTTTTGGGGATATATAAACCTTAACGGCGGGGCGGAGCGACTGGCGGAACTTCGCCGGCAGGAGAACCTGCTTGATGAATAAGACCGCGGCGGATGGCGCCGCGATAGAATAACTACACCCGAGGGAGGGGTATATGTGGACTACAACCGGATGGAGCTCATGATCTGTCTGGCCTCTCGTTTTTTGGAGGATAACAGCACTGTTGTTGTGGGCACCGGCGCCCCCTGCGCCGCCGCCATGCTGGCCCAGAACCTGCACTCGCCCGACCTGATGATCCTCTTCGAAGCCGGGGGCATCGGGCCGCTTCTGCCTTCCATGCCTATCTCGGTGGGCGACTCGCGGACCTTTCACCGGGCGCTGGGGGCAAGCAGCATGCCGGAGATAATGGAAAACTGCCAGCGGGGTATGGTTGATTATACATTTCTGGGCGGCGCCCAGATCGACATGTATGGCAATATCAACTCTACCATGATCGGCAAAGACTTCGACCGCCCCAAGGCCCGCTTCCCCGGCAGCGGCGGGGCGAACGACCTGGCCTCCTTCTGCTGGCGGATCATGGTGATCACCCCCCAGGACAAACGCCGCTTTACCAACGATATTGACTTTGTGACCTCACCCGGTTACCTTACCGGCAAAGGCGCCCGCGAGGCGGCGGGGCTGCCCCCCGACGGCGGGCCCTACAAGGTGATTACCGATCTCTGCGTCCTGGGGTTTGAAGAGGAGAGCAGGCGGATGCAGGTAGAATGCATGCATCCGGGCGTGACCAGGGATCAGATCATCGAAAATACCGGCTTCAAGTTACTCTGGTCCCCGGCTTTAACCGTGAGCGAAGCCCCTGCGGAAGATGAACTGCGTATATTAAGAGAAAAGGTAGATCCTTACCGCTACATCATCGGCCGCAGCTAAAACTATGAGCATAGCGGAGG
>CAZQVX010000113.1:0-3497 GCA_964596845.1 uncultured Syntrophomonadaceae bacterium
GCCATTTTATCTTACACCTCTTTTCGCCATAAGAATTACTGTATTATATGTTGCTATTTTGATATGGTGAACGCGATAGATGATTGTATAGTCTTTGATACAGCAACACCCGCTCCGGAGTTCTCCAATCCTCGATATCCCAGGGTGCGGCGGAACTGTCTCCGATAAAGTATCCGTTTTTTCTGTAGCCGCCGCTGCTTATATTACATAGTCTGGTTCTTTATGCAGCAGTCTGCCAGATCCAGGGCTACTCGGGCGGCGCCGCCCGCGAAAAGGTGTACCGGCAGCGGTCGCGAACGGCGGCTCAGCTCTTCGCGGAACACGGCTGTCCCGATATTACCTGCAGTATCAGAGTATGTTACAACGGCTTTCAGCAGGTAGGTGACTTCGACAATCACCCGGCGCCGGAAACTTAAGGGGAATAACCGGCATTCCTTGATCAGGGCTTCCTCAAGCCGGCATGAGATGATCTCCTGTGGTGGAAAAGGGGTGGGCCCGCCGCCGGGGGAGAGGCTCCACTGCAGGGTAACCGTGTTTTTGCATCGGGAGAGCCCGAACAGTTGTTTAACCAGGAGACAGGCGATCTCCAAGGGCCGCCCGGCAACGCGGATATAATTATTTGCGTTTACCGCCATATCGGTGAACATAACTGCAGCTTCACCCTCCGTTGAATGGAAGCCGCTCTGGATAAATGATCAAGGTATTGCAAAGCGCTTTGCGCAGGCGGGGCATATTACCCAAAACCCCTTTCCGGCCGGAGCCGCTATATTTTCTTCATGGTAACCGCAGTGAGGGCAGTTAATAGTCAGTTTTTGCGGGGATGGGAGTTGATTTTGCCCCGGCGTACAGAAAAGAAAGCATGCCCCGCAGTCGGTACAGTGAACCCTCCATTTTCCATAGACGTTAAGAAATTCTGTGTGGCCGCATTTGGGACAGCGGAGTAAAGGCATACTGATGGCTCCTTCTGATATACTCTCGTCTGCTATTGCTATATCATATGTTTGACTGATTTATTTGTTATCGGAGGGTGCGGCTGGGCTGATGGTAGAAGCGTTAACAGCGATTTATGTAATATATAACCGGCATGTGCGATCCTGATAAAAAGGAAACCTGTGCCGGATCAACACAGGTTTCCCTCCAGGCTCAATAAATTGTTGCTGCTGCGCCCGGATCACCTTGCAGTATCTGCAGGTTATTTAATTATCGCAGCCGGGCTCCATGTATTCCGGCTTAGCGGGGCGAGACGAAGAGCTGTGTGACGAGGTAGCCGCGGCCGGGCTTGTAGATTACGCCGATTCCTGTCAGGGTGTAGCGGGCGTCTACAATCTTGCTCCGGTGTCCCGAGCTGTTCATGAAAGCGTCAAAGATCCCTTTTACACTGCTGCCCTTGCCGATGTTCTCTGCGGCCAGGGAGAATTTGATCCCTGCGGCTTTGAGCACATCCCCGGTGCTGCCGAAGGTGGGCGATTCATGGGCAAAGTAGTTCAGGTCGATCATGTCCTGGCTTTTTCGGCGGGCCAGTTGTGTAAGCTGCGCGTCCAACCGCAGCGGGGCCAGCCCCCGGTTTGCTCTTTCGCTGTTCACCAGATTTAAGAGCTGCTGTTCCTGTGGGTTCAGGGCTGCATCCCAGCCGGCAGGCGGTGTTTCGGGTTTAGTCGGCGGTTCGGGAACAGCCGGATCATCCGGTTTTGCCGGCGGTTTTGGCGGAGCCGGCGGCGTGACAGGATCAGACGGCGAAACCGCCGGTAGGGAGCTGTAAAAGCCCTGGCTGCCGCCGGACCGGGCCAGGCCGTAAGAACTGCCGTTAAAGCTGTAGGCTGCCGATGATGGTGTTGTTGTCGGCAGCGCCGGCAGAGGTTTTACCGGATCAACCGGCTTTACGGGCGGAGCGGGCGGGTTGATAGGGGTTGCCGGGGCGCCCTGGTAGTGCGGCTGCGACCGGGCGATGCCGTAGCCGGGGATTGCTTCCATCGTTGAACGGGCGCTGTAAGCGCCGGCTGCAGTTGGATAAGCCAGTGTTAAAATCAACAGGGCGGTGAGCAGGTAGATCGGAAGACATTTTTTGGACAGTTGCGGTCCGGTCATGGTTATCCTCCTTCAAGGTATGTGTTATGTCCCCTTAATAATTACAGCAATTAATAATTATGTCAACCTGAAGGATCCCCTGTCAGCACTAACCAGACGTTTTGATCGTACCACTTTGTTAAAAAACATTAACATTTGCGGAATAAAAGCCTTATGGATTTTTATGGGGGACGATCTGCCTCCAAAGTTTTTTTAGGTTCAAGCCCCCACTTGTTTTGGCGATGAGCATCTCCTTTTCCTCGCCTAATTTCCCGATCCTATACTTCTGTTCGCGGATCTGCGCCTCCAGCCTGGAGATCGTTTTCTCCTTTTCCTGCATGATTGTTTCCATTTGGCGTCGTTCTTTTTTCAGCGCCTGCAGTTCGTCAAGGTAGCGTTTTCTTTCCGCTTCCCGCCTTTGGCCGCCCTGTTCAATTTTCTGTTTCATAGTCCCCAGAATTTGATCAAAATTTTCCTGGAGTTTCTTGAGTTCGGCATCCTTGCCATCGAGATCCTGGCGCAGCAGGCGAATGCTTTTCTCACTTTGCCTGGAGAAATTAAGCATTTCTTTGTTCCTGGTTTTGACCTCTTCCTCCAGGCCCTTTTTAGCGGTTGACAGATCTGAGATGCGGTCAAGCAGATTCCCCGAAAAGCGATGAAGTTTGTTAAAGTCGCTTTCCAGGTTGTCTTCCTCTGCCGGCAAAAGGTCGGAAAGGGGGGCGCCGGTTGTCTTTGCGCCGCCTTCAAGGGGGAACCGGTAGTTCAGCGGGACCCCTTCGCTGCTGAACGATTTGACGCGGATTAAGAAAGGATCTTTTAAGCGCTGCGGCGCGATGCGATCCCACCTGTCGCTGTTAAAACGGTAGCGCAACAGAGAGCCGCCTTCCAGCCAGCAGATGTGCAGTTCGCCTTGGCGGTAGGAGAAAAAGGGAAAGGGCGGTTCCTCCATACCCGGGGAAATTACTGTTTCAGGTTTCCACCCGACTGCTTTCCAGCCTGGTCCGCCCATGAAGCGGTAACAGACAAAATACTTGCCTTCCGAGAAGGTCCTCCAGAGCACATGCAGGTTTTGTGCTTCGTCAACGGCGATGGATGGATAATCCACAGGTGCAGAGACGGAAAGGGGGACAGCCTTGCTCCAGTGGTTGTTTTCATGATCAAAAGAGCGATAGTAGAGACCGGCGTGGCTTGCTCCGGCAATGCGATAGGCCAGGTGAAGGCAGCCCCGGGTGTCGACAGCCAGATCGCCATAGTTGTCGAAGGCTCCGCTGCCGAAATCGATTACCCGCGGCTCCTGCCAGGCGCCGCCGGAGAAGCAGTGGTGCAGCAGCCACCAGCGCTCCGCGGGGGAGTCCAGCGCCAGGCAGATAAAGTGGAGCGCACCCCGCCCTGTACCGGTGATCAAAAAATGACTGCATTGTTTGCTTTCCTCC
>CAZQVX010000113.1:3597-5485 GCA_964596845.1 uncultured Syntrophomonadaceae bacterium
TATATGCCCCTCCCGGAGGTTTGAGAAGCAACGCCGCCCGCAGGGGATCCGCGGCCCCTGTATAAAAAAGTGCTGCAGCTTTCTGAAATCACCTTCCTCAGTGTAATGCATACTATGTCATTGAGCAGAATCCATAATCTTTGTAAGTGCTCATCTATCAAAACGTAAAGGAGGGTTGTATGATGGGATGCAGTAAAAATAGCGGCCCTTCCGGCCTGCACCGCAAAAAAACGGGAGAACCACTTTATACCCACCCGGCCCCGCCAGGGTTCAGACCGCTGCAGGCAGAACCTGATACAGTGTTCGAAAGGGTCTGTATCAAGGCCGAAAAGATCTATGAACGCTGCAAGACTGTCGAAACTAACGAAGAGGTAACCGATCTCTGCGGCATTGCTCAGGGGAACATCGAAGATGTCTGGTGTGTTGATGTAGAACTGGTTATCGATAAACATCACCCGTTCAAGTGTGAAAAGATCGCCGGCACAAACCGGGCCAAAACCTCTTTCTGGTTCCGTTACCGCTTTTGCTATGTGGATCAATCCGGGCAGAAATATTTCACCAGTGAACCGGTCTTTTTCACAAAGACGGTGATCATGAGCAACCAGATCTGTGACGAGAGGCTCTTTGTCCAGTGCGAGGTGTTCCTTGACTGTTTTGAGTGCTTTGTTTCGGGCCCGCAGCAGGTGACCTGCTGTATTGGGAAAATGATCATCTTTAGCCTGGTAGCCCGGGTAGATCTGATGATACCAGCCTACGGTTTCTGCTACGAACCCGATGATTGCACCGAGGTGGAGGCGGAATGCCCCGAATTCGAGCCCGGTTGGCCGCCCTTCCCGCCGCAGCCAATTTGTCCGAGCGAGGAAGAGCCCGAACCTGAGCTTGAATCTTAAATGGTGAGCTTTTGGCTCCTTGCCGGGTAGTTTTCTGAAACGTTAACCATTATACCGGTGCACTGCACCGGTCTTTTTTGGCAGCTTTCCGGACAGGCCCGCGGTATGTACGATAACTGAAAAGAGAGGGGAAGGCTCTAGGAAGTTGGACTTAAAAAAGATGTTAAACTAAACCGAGTGTTTTTATTAACTGCGCTTGCATTCCCTCGATAGGACAGACGGTTTGGTGAACTACCGGCTTGGTTGCCAGCTCTGCCACCTGTCCGGGGATTTCCAAAGAAGCAACTGCGGCAAGTTTCGCCGGCAGCTCCAGGTCTGTCAGGCCGCTAGTTTCTTCACCCAAAGAATACAGGACATCCCGGGGAAACTTAAAGGGGCTGGCTGTCGACAAAACTACAGTCGCAGTTCTATCCCCTGTCTTACGCTTGTATTGCTCATAAACCGCAAAAGCTACTGCCGTATGGGGATCAATAACATACCCATCAGCCTTGAAAACCTTCTTTATAGCTTCCAGCGTTTCATTTTCATCAGCAAATCCGCCCCAGAAATCCGCCAACTGCTTTCTCATTTCAGGGGTTATTGAGTAGCTGCCCTTCTTGGCAAGAAGCTCCATCAACTTCCGGGTTTCCTCGCAGCTCTCATCGCTGATGTCATAGAGCAGGCGTTCTAAATTACTGGAAACAAGGATATCCATAGATGGGGACATAGTTACGAAAAACTCTCTGTTTTTATCATAAGCGCCTGACGAAAAAAAATCAGTTAAAACGTTGTTTTTATTGGAGGCACAGATCAACCTGTTAACCGGCAATCCAATTTTTTTGGCATAATAGCCCGCTAATATGTTACCGAAATTACCAGTGGGAACAGCAAAATTCAGTTTTTCCCCGGGAGAGATACAGCCTCCCTCAAAAGCCTTGATATAGGCATAGAAATAATAGGCTACCTGGGGAATCAGCCTGCCGATATTGATTGAATTGGCGGAGGAAAATGTCAAACCC
>CAZQVX010000114.1:0-5416 GCA_964596845.1 uncultured Syntrophomonadaceae bacterium
AGAAGCATCTGCCGCATTAGCTCCAGCTGCGCCTCGATCTGCAGCATCACCTTCACGTCGCCCAAAGTTAGAGTAACACCGTCCACCGTGATCCTTTGCTTCAGATCCGTCCCCTCTGCGGCCAACAGATCTTTGACCTGCTCCAGGGTCAGACTGCGGCCCTCCAGCTCGATTTTAAGGTCGGTCCGGGGCCGTCCATTTTGATCCACCAGTCCCAGAGAGATCAGCTGATTCAGAGCCTCCCGGGCGGCCCCTTCATCGCCGAAAAGCGCCGTCAGTTCATCTAAAACTGCTTGCTGCCCCGCCGCGCCGCTGCCGATAGAGCCCATCGCCGGCGCCGGCAACAGGGAAAACAAAAAACAGAACACTAAAAGCAAACTGAGAATCTTTTTCCTCAATGCTTTCTCCCCCTTTTGTCTGTATCTGCGGCACCGGGATAGGGCACAGCTTCCCAACCCCAATATGTACATAGGAAATCTTCTCATCTTGAATTATACAACGGGCAGCTTAGATTTGTATATCGTCGTAATGGACGATATTGCCACCTAAGGAAACGTAATCCTCTCGTTTTTTACTATTTTTTAAATTTTATCAGTTACATTTATCCCTTCAGGATCCCGCGAGCTCTGCTCAAGACGCCGGCTGACCTGCTCCCATTGATGCATAAGTTCATCCAGCTTCTTTTTCGAGTCATTCAATGCCTCGCCCAGCCGGTACAGTCGGTTATAATCTCCATAGTCGTCGGGGTCGGAGAGCGTCTCCTCGTGGCGGGCTACTGCCGCCTCGGCGGCGTGGATCTCCTCTTCCAGGCGAGCTTGTTCTTCTTGCAACCGCCGCCTGCGGCGTTCCTTTTCCCGCGAGCGACGCTCCAGCTCTTGCCGGCGGCGCTGCTCTTCTTGGACCTGCCTTCTGCGGTCTTCTTCTTCCCTCCCGGCGGCGCCTGTTGAGGCCCCGGGCGCCCTCATTTCGAGGTACTCCTGGAAAGTCCCTTCAAAGATATCGACAGAGCCACGGATCAGTTCATAAACCCGATTGACCAGATTCTTTAGAAAGTAACGGTCGTGGGAGACAATGACCAGGGTGCCCGGGTAAGCATGGAGCACCGTCTCCAGCTCCTCCAGAGCCGGCAGATCAAGATGGCTGGTAGGCTCATCCATGAGGAGGCAGTTGCCGCTGCACAAGGCCAGGCGGGCCAGGGCCAGCCGGCTCTTCTCGCCGCCACTCAGCGTGGAAACCTTTTTAAAGACATCATCGCCCCGGAAAAGATAGCGGCCCAGATGGTTGCGGGCCTGCTTCAGATCGAAGTCGGAGGCTCCGGTGATCTCCTCCAGCACAGTATTGTCGGGATGAAGCTGTTCTTGCTCCTGGGCAAAATAGACCACGCTTACCGCTGGGCCGAGCCGGATTCTGCCGCTGCTGGGGTTCTCTTCACCGGCGATCATCTTCAGCAAAGTGCTCTTTCCCGAACCGTTGGGTCCCAGCAGGGCGACGCGGTCCCCCCAGAGGATCTCGAAGTTAAGCCCTTCCAGAAGCGCCTTTTCACCAAAAGACTTGCTCACTTCGTCAAAGATAACCACCTGCCGCCCGCTGCGCCCGGCATAATCAAAATTAAGATGAAAACTCCGTTCTTCGGGAGGCCGTTCCAGCACTTCAAGGCGGTCCAACATTTTTTGGCGGCTGCGGGCCTGGCGTTTGGAACGGCGGTCCGCCTTCGACTCGCGGATGAGCCTGCCGGTATGCTTCAAGAGCTGCTGCTGCTCCCGGTAAGCTCGCTCGTCCCTTTTTCTGGCGGCTCCATGTTTCTCCCGGTAATCGCTGTAATTACCGCGGTAGCTGTAGAGTTTCCGCCCCTCCAGAGCAAAGATCTGCGTGACAACGCGGTCGAGAAAAAAGCGGTCGTGAGAGACTATCAGTATGGTGGAGCGTGAATCAGCCAGGTATTTTTCCAGCCAGGCCAGCCCGTCAAAGTCAAGATAGTTGGTCGGTTCGTCCAGCAGAAGCAGGTCGGGGTCGCTAAGCAGCAGCGCCGCCAGGCCGGCTCTGGTTTTCTCCCCGCCGCTGAAATGCGCCCTGTCGCGATCCATATCTTCAGGGGTAAAACCGAGCCCCCCGGCAACCATGCTGATCCGGTTCTCCGCGAGGTAACCGCCTTCATTCTCAAAGCGGCGGGTTAGCTCGCCGTAGTGTTCAAGAATCGCCTCGAGGCCCCCATTGTCTGAACGGGCCCGGGCGGCAATCTCCTGCTCCAGGGATCTGATTTTCTCCTGAAGTTCGATAAGCCGGCTGAAAGGGCCTTCCAGGTGATCCCGCAGAGTTCCCCGGGCCTCTCGACTCGCTTCCTGGGGCAAATAGCCCACTTTCGTCCCCCTGGCCAGACTGATCGTCCCGCCATCAGCCTCGATGAGCTCGGCAGCAATCTGCAAAAGAGTGCTTTTACCGGCGCCGTTCGGCCCGATAAGCCCCGCCTTTTCACCCGGTTGCAGCTGCAGGGAAACCTTTTCCAGGATATTGTTCACGCCGAATGATTTGCTGATTTCAGAAATGGTCAGTAACGACATCTCTTCCCCTTTTATTCCAGTAAATAAGAGCCGCTTTACCCTATGTCATTATACCAAGCTGTGCTATAATTTTAACAGTAAATATCGATAAAGTCCCCCTGTTCGCCGCTTATTATCAAAAGGGAAGGAGAAAGCTATGCTGGAGTTAAAAAATATCAGTCTGAAATATATGACCGAAGATAAGATTAACCCTGTCTTAAATGATCTCGACCTCATTTTTGAAACCGGTAAAATCTACGCCCTCACCGGACCCAACGGCAGCGGCAAGTCCTCCCTGGCGCGGGTGATTATGGGCATCAGCCCTCCTTCGGCAGGGCAAGTTTTATTTAACGGTGAGGATATCACCGGTCTGGGCATTGCGGAAAGAGCCCGCAAAGGGATCGGTTATGCCTTTCAGAATCCCGCCCATTTTAAAGGGCTGCGGGTTATTGATATCCTTAAAATTGCCATGCGGGGTAACGGCAGTCATGAATGCGAACTGCTGCGCCGGATCGGCCTCTGCCCCGACGACTACCTTGAGCGCCCCCTTGACGCCGGACTTTCAGGCGGAGAGAGCAAGCGCATCGAGATAGCCACCCTGCTGGCGCAGCGCCCTCTTTTTCGCATCTTTGACGAGCCTGAAGCGGGAATCGATCTCTGGAGCTTCGGGCAGCTCATCGATGTGATCAGGGAAAGCCATCACACCGATATGACCACGATCATCATCTCTCACCAGGAAAAGATTTTGAATATTGTCGACGAAATTATCCTGCTGGAAGAGGGCGCCGTAGCCCTGCAAGGCGGCCGCGATGAGGTCTGGCCGCTCATCCGGGACAGCTCCCGCTGCGCCTGCCGCAGAGATTGCCCCAGAGGAGGGAATCAGGTATGTTAACTTCCCTGGATAAATCTATGCTCGCCCAAATCGCTGATCTGCACGGCACTCCTCCCGGCGCCTTTAATATTCGCAAAGACGGTCAGGGGATTGAGCGTCGCTCGGCGCAAGGGATCGAGATTAGACCCAAAGTGGGGAAAGAGGGCATTGATGTCATTGTTGAGCCGGGCGTAAAGGGCACGGTGCATATACCGGTCATTATTACCGCCGCCGGCTTTACCGATGCAGTTTACAATACCATTGAAATCGGGGCGGGGGCGGATATTCTCCTCATTGCCGGTTGCGGCATTCACAACCCCGGTCATGCGGAAGCCCGCCATGACGGAATACACCAGATTTTTGTCAGGCGGGGCGCCACTCTGCGCTACCAAGAAAAACATTACGGTGAGGGTGAGGGCGAAGGCAGGCGCGTTTTAAACCCGAAGACTGAACTTCTGGTGGAGGAGGGCGCCAATGCCGAACTGGAGTTGATCCAGATCCGGGGGGTGGACCATACTTTTCGTGATACCAAAGCCCGCATTGAATCGGGCGGGCGGCTGGCCATGTTCGAACGGCTCCTGACCCACGGCTCGCAAGAAGCGCACAGCGATGTGGTTGCAGAGCTGGTCGGGGATGAAAGCACGGCCCGGATCATCTCTCGCTCCGTGGCCCAGGGAAGCTCGAAGCAGGTTTTCCAGGCCCGCCTGGTGGCTTACGGCCGGGGCCGCGGCCATGTGGAGTGCGATTCCATCATCATGGATCAGGCGGTGGTCCGCTCCATTCCTGAAATCTGGGCTGAAAACGCCGGAGCGGAGCTGGTGCACGAAGCAGCCATCGGCAAGATCGCCGGGGATCAGCTCATCAAGCTCATGACTCTGGGCCTGTCGGAAAAAGAAGCTGAGGAGGCCATTATCAGCGGCTTTTTGAAATAAGCGCCGCCCCCTGCTTCCCATAGTAAACGGCCTTGAATGCGATTTCATCATCGCGCTACCGCCTGAGCAAGGCCGCCATTTGGCGGTTGGGCTTGATCCCCAGCTCCTGCTCCATCTTCTTTTCAAAACCCAGGTAGAGCTCTGCCGCCCTGGCTCTCCGGCCCGCGGCCAGGTAGAGCTTCATCAGCTCCAGGCAGGCCTCTTCATTGTAGCGGTCCAGGGCTAGAACCTTGAGCAGGGTATTTTCGGCATCTCCAACGGTACCTTCCTCTTTGTAGATAGAGATCAGCGCCAGGGCCGCTTCCAGGAAGGCCGACTTAAGCTCCTCCCTTTCGAAGTAACACCAATCCTCGTACAGCTCTTCCTCCAGCAGGTGGCCCCGGTAAAGGGCAACCGCCTCCTCCAGGGCTGCCTTTGCTTCCCCTCCCCCGACTTCCTCCTGCCGGAGATTTTTCCATTGGTGGAGAAGGGATATAAACTGATCCGCATCCACGTTTAGCCAGGCCGCTGTTTTGATTTGCAGGCCGCTGTTATTTTTGTGAATGAGCGCACCGGGCCCATCAGATGCAATATGGTAACTGCTTAACCCTTTTCTCAACTCGTAGAGGGCCGCCCGCAGCGATACCGAAGCGGACTGCCTGTCGGATTGGGGCCAGAACTGCTCCATCAGCTCTTCGCGGGTGATGGTTCTGCCGCGGTGCAAGAGAAGATATTTCAAGATACCCGCAATTTTTTTCGTTTTCCAGGTGCCGGCGGGCACAGCCTCGCCGCCTACCGTAATTTCAAAGCTGCCCAGCAGAGACACATCTATTTGGGGAGAGAATCCGCCGGCGGAAGCCTGATGGCGCGATAAAAATGTGCGGCAGAGCCTTTTCAGCTCTCCTGCGGCGGTGCGGACGGCTTTTTCTTTTAACTGCGCTGCCGCCGCCCCGCCAAAGTAGGCCGCCAGCAGCTCTTCGCCATAGCTGTCGCCGGGATCGCTTTTAAGGCTCCGGGCCGACAGCTCCACCAGGGTGGGCAGGTGCAGATCCCAGAACATTTGATAGCCTTTCTTTGAGGCGGTATCAAGCGCTTCC
>CAZQVX010000115.1:0-5385 GCA_964596845.1 uncultured Syntrophomonadaceae bacterium
ACGACACCCAGTATAAGTAAGGCCGCCATGGTAACCATAACCATCACCAATACGGAACCTTTTTCTGCTTTCCTCATTTTCGGGCCCTCCTTGTTAAAAACATTCACAATAGTAGCGAGTTAAATTATACCATGAAAGTCGCGCCAATGGCAACAATTTTAACAAAACCTGCCTAAAATAGGCTGAAGGGGGCTGAGGATTTGTGATAAAATGATCCCAGACTAAGCGCTGCTAAATATAACGGAGCAGAGAACTATTAACAAAACCGGCCGGGACCAACCATCATCAGGCGGCCGTAAACAGTTGAAGGGTGAAGCAATGCGGGATAAACTGCGTCAATTTTTTAAGACGGCGGAGCCGGGTGAGCGCTGGAAACTGCTGGTGCTGATCTTCATGGTTTCCCTGTTTCCGCTGGTGATCATCCCGGGGGACAGGACCGGCTTTACCCTGCCCAAGTATGTGGTGCTCGCTGTCGCCGCAGCCCTTGTCCTCTGCCAGGCTCTCAACGGGCGGGTTAAGGTCAAAGAGCCGGCGCTCATCCCCCTGGCGGCCTTCGCCCTCTTCGCCCTCATCTCGACTATTACCGCTTCAGAGCCTTTAAACGCCTGGTTCGGCTTTTACCGCTATACCGGTTTCTGCACCTACCTCTACTGCATGCTTCTCTTTCTGGCGGCGGCGGACTTCTCTGAACCGGAAAAGATCGTCCCGCCCATGGCCGCTACGGCGGCGCTGGTCTCTGTGGTGGCGCTGCTGCAATACCTGGGCCTCAATTTCATCCCCCACTATTATCACCAGGGCCTGCACACTTACGCCACCATCGGCAATCAGAATTTTATGGGGAGCTACACTGTCTTTGTTTTGCCGGCGGCGGTTTACTTTTACCTGCGCCGCCGGAAAGTTTTCTGGCTGGGCTGCGCCGCCCTGATCTACGCCGGCCTTCTGGTGACCATGACCCGGGGCGCCTGGCTGGCGGCGCCCCTGCCCCTGCTCCTCTTGCTCGGCTACTTTTTCAGGGAGCGGGCCAACCGCAAATATGTGGTGATCCTCTGCCTGGTTCTGCTGCTGGTGACCGCCCTGCTGGCGCCGCTGCACGACTGGCTGCTGGTCAAAAGAGCGCTGAGCATCCAGGAGCAGGTCACATTGGCGGTGACGCTGGAGGATGCCGCAGGCTCAAGCCGGCTCTATATCTGGAAAGAGGCGCTCAAGCTGATTCCGGAGCACTGGGCTTTCGGCGTGGGGCCCGACAACCTGAACATCGCACTGGGGCCGGGCTATTACGCCGACAAGGCGCACAACATTTATATCGAAGTGGCGGTGACCATGGGGCTTTTGGCCCTGGCAGCCTACCTCGCTTTTCTCTCCTTCTTTATGCGCCGCTGGAAAAATGAGTTGGGCTTTCTTTTATTCTTGATGATCCTGACTTATCTGATCCAGGGTTTTTTCAACATCGACGTCGTCGCCGTAATGCCCCTTTTCTGGATCACCTTAGGCCTCTTTGTGGCCAACCGCCGCAGCCGGGCTAGAGCAGCCGCCCTTCAGCCACCGGGATAACCCTGCCCCCCACTTTAATTTCCATCAGACCGGCGCCTGTTTCGGCGGCGCGGATGGTGATGAGCGAGGGCCGATTGATGGCGTAGCCCTGCTCGATACGCAGATCGATCTCGGGCTCACCGCAGTAGCGGTGTTTGACCAGGTAGGCGGCGAGGCAGCCGGCGGCGCTGCCGGTGGCGGGATCCTCGGGCAGGCCGTGGTAGTAGTCGAACATGCGGGCGTGGAGGTCGTTGGAGGCGCGGCAGGTTTCGGGGCAGAAAAGGTAGAGCGACTTCGCGGGGCGATTTGCCACGTAGGCGGTGAAGAGATCTATGTTCACTTTGATTTCACGCAGTGTAGTTAAACTTTGCAGCGGGATGATGGTAAAGGGCAGGCCCGTGGAGACATCCTGGATGGGAAAGCGGGCGTCAAGGGCGGCGGGGTCGATGTTTAAGACTGCAGCCGGGCCGGCGGGATCATGGATCTCGCCGAAGGCGGGCTGGTTCTGGGTCATGAAGAATTCGTCGGCCTCCCCCTTTCGGTAGGATATATCTACGGGGATGGGGCCCACGGGCAGGTTTAAGATGATGCGGGGCGCCTCTTTTTTGAGGATCTCGCGCTGAATGATGCAGGCGGTGCCCAGGGTGGGGTGGCCGGCAAAGGGAAGCTCTTCGTCCAGGGAGAAGATGCGCACGTTGAAGCCCCCGTTTTCGGCCCGCCCGGGTATGATAAAGGTGGTCTCGGAAAAATTTGTTTCCCGGGCAATAAGTTGCATCTCAGAGGCGGTGAAGCCGCTCCCGTCGATAAAGACCGCCAGCTGGTTGCCGGCGTATTTCTCTTCGGCAAAGACATCGACGATGAAGAAGGTTTTCTGAGGCACAGGCGATACCTCCCCTTTAGCGATCAGCGGTTGTGAGACAGTGGGGACGGTCCTTACTTGGCCACTTTTGATGCACGGGCGGGCGTGGAAGCCCGCCCCTACAATTACATCCGATACCCCCGTGTTATGCGGGCGGGCGTGGAAGCCCGCCCCTACAATTACATCCGATGCCCCCATGTTATGCAGGCGGGCGTGGAAGCCCGCGCCCTACACAGCTCATGATGGCATTCCTGCCCCCGGGGTGACAAATCTAATCAGCGCCGCCGGGCGGGGCTTCGTTTTTACCCAGCAGGTCAGAGATGCGTTCGGGGGCAAGGGGCCGGGAATAATGGAAGCCCTGCATGAGGTCGCAAGAAGAGCCCTTGAGAAAGGCCACCTGCTCCGGCGTTTCGACCCCCTCGGCCACGATGGTCATGTCCAGCGCCCTGCCGATGCCGATAATGGCTTTGACCAGCGCCGCATCCACCCGGCTCGCCGGGACTTTACTCACGATGGAGCCGTCGATCTTGAGCGAATCCACAGGCAGGTGCCGGATCTGGGCCAGCGAGCTGTAGCCGGCGCCGTAGTCGTCCAGAGCCAGGCGCACGCCCAGCCCTTTGAGCCGGCTGAGGACATTGATGATATAGGGGAAATAGGTCATGAGCAGGTTCTCGCTGATTTCAAGCTCGAGGAGCGCCGGCTCCATGCCTGAATCCTTAAGCGCCGCTTTGATATCTGCGATGAGCCCTTCATCCATCAGCTGCCGGTGAGAGAGGTTTACCGCCATGCCGATCCGGGGCAGTCCCCGGCGCTGCCAGGCCACATTTTGCAGGCAGGCTGTTTTTAAGGCCCAGGCGCCGATGGGGACGAGCAGCCCGGCGCCTTCGGCTGCGGGGATCAACTGCTTGGGAGCGACCAGCCCCAGGTCGGGGTTGCGCCAGCGCAGCAGAGCCTCGACACCGGCAATGAGGCCTGTTTTTAGATCCAGCTGGGGCTGGTAGTGCAGAAAAAGCTCGCCGCGCTCCAGAGCCCGGGGCAGATGCTCCTCGAGCATGCTTTTCTCTTTAAAATGTGATTTGATACCCTTGGAGTAAAACTGGTAATTGCTGCTGCCCTTTTCTTTGGACGAATACATGGCGATATCGGCCGTTTTCATCAGGGTTTCTTTGTCCCGGCCGTCCTGCGGGAAGACGCTGATCCCGATACTGGCGGTGAAAAAAAGTTCCCTGCCCCCGAGGGTGACCGGTTCGCGCACCGCTTCAAGAATTTTTTTAACTAAGGTGACCAGGTTTTTCGTGCTGCTCACTTCGCGCACCAGGATGACAAACTCGTCGCCGCCCAGGCGGGCGACATAGTCGGAGGCCCGCAGGGCTTGCCGCAATCTCGAGGCGTAGAGGATGAGCAGCTGATCGCCCGCCTCATGCCCAAAAGTGTCGTTGACATATTTAAAACCGTCCAGGTCGACAAAGAGGAGCGCAAACTGCTGCTTTGAGCGTCCGGCGACTTCAATGCTCTGCTGCAGCATCTCGAGGAAAAGGAAGCGGTTGGGCAGCCCCGTGAGGATGTCGTGCGTGGCCAGGTGGTGGATCTGCCTTTCGTACTCCCTGCGCTCGGTGATATCCCGGGCGATGCCCCGGAAGCCGGCGGGGCGGCCCTCTTTGTCTTTGATCAGGGAAAGTGATATTTCTGTGTGGATCCGGCCCCCATGTTTCGGGATCAGCTCAAACACATGGGCCCGGACCGGCGCCCCAGTTTTGTAGATGCTGCTCAAGACGGCGGTGATCCCGCGGATTGTTTTTTCGGCCGCATACTGGCGGCTGTACATCCCGATAAGCTCTTCGCGGGGGTAACCCAAGATCCGGCAGAGAGCGTCGTTGGCAAAGATCAGCTTGCCCGCCAGGTCGATTTCAAAATAGGCGTCCCCCATATCTTCGATGATGGTGCGGTAGCGCTCTTCGGAACGGCGCAGTCTCTCCTCCATCTGCTTGCTTTCGGTGACATCGCGGGCGGTGCCCCGAAAACCGGTCGGGTTGCCCTCTTCGTCAACGATGAGCGAGGCGGAGAGCTCCACCTGCCGCCTGGCGCCGTCCTTTCCAGTCAGTTCATAGTCATAGAGTTTTTCCGACACGCCGGTGCGGTAAATGCGGTTAAAGACAGTGAAAGCTTTTTGCGCATTGGGCTTGTCCGTATATTGCCGGTAGTTTAACCCGATGATCTCTTCTCTGGAGTAGCCGAAAATCTCACATGCCGCCGCGTTGACATAGGTAAATGTGCCTGCAAGATCGATCTCGCAGTAGCCGTCCTGGATATTCTCGATAATGGAATGTTCCCTTGTCTCAGGGTTTCCCGTCATCTATTCGCCCTCCGTAAAATAGGGGTTTCGGCTGCATACTTTGTCGTGGGGGATCGATCGACCTGTGCTGCGTCAATGATTGTATTCCACATTCGTCGGCCTTTCCCTGCAATGCTGAAAACAGTATTTGAAACCTTCGAGCTTTGCTTTCCGACTTCCGATTTCCAACATCCGACATCCGGCATCCGATAGAGGCGGGCGGGGAAGCCCACGCCTTGATTCTATTAATAGACTCCGGCTTCTCCTCAACTGTGTTCTGTAAATACTGGCAAAGCCCCTCAGCTGTCATATTAAGCTAAAGCGCAACATTAAAGCTGAGATTCTTCGCTTCGCTCAGAATGACAATAATCCCCAGATCTTGCCTTTCCGACTGCCGACCTACAACATCCGGCATCCGGCATCCGATAGGGGCGGGCGCGGAAACCCGCGCCTTCATTTGCATGCGATATCCCGACGACATGCGGGCGCCGAGGTGTGCGCTGCGGCGGACACTATGCCCGGTAGATGTCCTCTATAGCGGACATCTACGGGGGCGCCGGCGGCGGGATCTTCTGCCCGGGGCCTGCCGGGCGGGCGCATATCGCTATATTTTGGTTTGGCACAGCTGTTGCAATAGATAAAGGTGCAGCGCCGGGCATAGTCC
>CAZQVX010000116.1:0-5295 GCA_964596845.1 uncultured Syntrophomonadaceae bacterium
TTCCCCATCAGCATGGACGAAGGGGTGGCCCTCTACCGGGAAGTTTTGCGCCAGGAGCTGAACCAGGCTCCCCCCGACGGGGTGCTCCTCTATATCCAGGATCTCGAACTCATGGATTTTGGGGATGTGGCCATCGAGATCATGGCCCGCGCCTGGCAGAGCCTGCTCGCCGAGGACCGCGAGATTTACCGGGTCCATTTTGTCACTCCCGAGCAGTATATCGATGAGATCCTGAAAGTGGAGGGCTTCGAGCAGTTGCCCGAAGTGAAATTCAAGCAGATCTGCTGGGCCCCCGAGATCCGCCTGGTCCTGCGCTCTGACGGCCACTACCCGCCGCTGGGGGCTGAAGGAGTGGGCCGCTATACCCTTGAAAAAAACGGCCTCTACCACAATCCACTCATTTTCTGGGAAAACGGCAAATACTTCTGCGGCATCTGTGATACTCTGGTGGAGAACTTCCGGGTTACTTCAAACATACCGGTTAATGCCGGGATGCTGGCGGAAACAGGTTACGACCTGGACCGCGAGGATCTTGACAGCCAGATCGTGCTCTACCGGCGGCTGATGAAGCGGGCCTGCAACTGGGGCTGGCGCCCCACCGAAGGGCGCCAGAAGCGGCCCTGCCTTGATGCCTACCTGCTCTGTGCAGCTCTCTTGAAAAAAATAGACCGCTGCCCCGATCTCTTCATCCTCTGCCGCGAACTAAAGCCCCTGGACGCCAGGCAGATCGCGGGCCTCGTCGAGACGCTCAAGGTCTTTGTGGACAGCAGGGTAAACTATCTCCGCTTCGGCCTGGAGAGATACATGGCCGAGGCGGGGGGCGAGTTTTCCGCAGCCTATCGGGCTATCGAGGAGGTGGAAAGATGGCGGGGGGTGGCGGTGCAGAAAGCCAGAGAACTCTACAGCGTGAACAAAAGCGAGCAGATGACCCCCATCACCCGGATGAAGCAGCTGCTCTCGCTCGTGCAGGAGTACTGTCAGGCTCTTTTCATGGCTACGGAACACCTGCAGAAGGTTTGGGGCGAGGTGCCCGACGTGGAGTTCATGGTCGACCGGATGTATGAGTACCTCTATGAGCTCTACCCGCCGCTCTTTCCGGAGATGATCAATCGTATCGACGCCATGTCTGCGGGCGACGTAGAGCGCTACTTCGCCGTCCTGGAGCCCGACGAAGCCCGTGAACCGGCCTTCGCCCGCATCACCCCCTAGTGAGCAAAGGGTGAATATCTCGCTTAATTTTCGAGTATAAGAAATTGTCCCGGCAGGATGGTGTGCTCCTTTAGCCCCGACGCTGTCGCCCTGTCGGCTGTCTCCCCATTGCCTGCCTCTGCGGTCCTCTTTTCCCGTCCGCCGTAGCGAGGATCCTCTGAGTTGAAGATCTCTTTGCCCGGCGGAGGCGGCATTGTCAGGCTGCTGTGTCCTAAATTGGCCAAAGCGGTGAGAGTCTTACCCCCGCCCCGGCGGATGATCCGCACCAGGCGTGACGCCGGCTCAACCTTCACCGTGGTCCCCTTTTTGTCCGGTATTTTTAAGGCCGGGTGCTCCCGCCGCAGGGAAATTAGATCGCGGTAATAGCCGAAGAGCTGCGCCTGGCGCGGCTGCCACTTTTCCCGCGGGGTCAGCCGGGATGTGTAAAAAGTAGCCTCATCTTCGGGGTTTGGCACCTCCCCCCATCCGAAAGAGGCGAACTCCTCCTGCCGCCCCTTGACCACCGCCTTCTTCAGCTCGGGGTCCTCATAATCAGTAAAAAAAAGAAAAGGGTTTCTTTCGCCGTATTCCTCGCCCATAAAAAGCATGGGGATGTAGGGCGCCATAAAGAGCAGCCCCGCCGCCGCTTTCAGGTAGGGGTGGTCCACCAGCTGCGCCAGCCTTTCCCCCCGGGCCCGGTTACCCACCTGGTCATGGGTCTGAATAGCTGCAACGAAGCGGGCGCCCGGCGCATCCGCCGCATTGCTGCCCCTTTTCATCTTCCAGAACTGAGAGTACTCCCCGGTGTAGAGATAGTTGCCGTAGACTTTTTCAAGGTCTTCAAATCTGCCGTAGTCCTGGTAGTAACCCATCTCTTCACCGGTAAGCGCGGTATGGACGGTATGGTGGAAGTCGTCCATCCACTGGGCATCGAGGCCGCAGCCGCCTTCTCCTGCCGGTTTGATCAACCGTACATCATTGGCGTCAGTTTCAGCAATGACGGCAATGCGGCGGCCCAGGCTCTTTTCTAGTTGCCGCGCTGCCGCGGTGATCTCCTCCAGGATGTGAGGCCGGCTCTGATCATGGATGGCATGGACGGCGTCGAGCCTGAGCCCGTCGAAATGGTAGCGCTCAATCCAGTGCCGGACGCTTTCGAGAACCATCCGCCGCGCCGCCGCACACCCTCTATCGTCAAAGTTTACCGCTGCTCCCCAGGGGGTTTCGTACTTCTCCGTAAAGTAGGACCCAAACATGCTCAGGTAGTTTCCTTCGGGTCCGAAGTGATTGTAGACAATGTCAAGGATCACGGCCACCCCCCGGCGGTGGCAGCAATCGACGAGCTGCTTCAGTTCCTCCGGGGTCCCGTAGTTGTGATTGACACTGAAAAGGTTCACCCCGTCATAGCCCCAGTTCCAGCGGCCGGGAGTCTGGGTCAGCGGCATGAGTTCCACAGTGTTAACGCCCAGCTCCAGCAGATAGTCCAGCCGCTCCGCAATACCGGCAAAGGTGCCCTCTCTCGTGAATGTCCCCGGGTGCAGCTCGTAGATCACCGCCTTTTCCCAATTGATCCCCGGCCATCCCCCATCGCCCCAGCGGTAGGCGCCGTGGTTCACTACCTGTGAAAAGCCGTGCACCCCTTCGGGCTGGTAATGGCTGCAGGGATCGGGAAAGGCGCCTCCCCCCCGCCCCTTTAAGAGAAACTTGTAGCGCAAATCCAGGCCTCGCCCCTCTACTGTGGCGCGGTAGAAATGCTTGCCGGCGGGCTCCATGGGGATCTCTTCGGTAATCCCGCCCGATTCCAGCAGTAACGCCACCCCCGCCCGGGGGGCGGCATCCAGGCAGAATTCCACTCTCTCATTTTTCCCATCGGGGATAGAAGCTCCTAACCTTTCCATACTAAATAATATAACCAGCCGGCGGGGGTTAATGAGCGGCGGCTTGTGTGCCTTCGGCCCGGCGGGGTAAACTAAAGGGGCGCACCACTGATCGGGCCCAATATATAACGAAAGGAAGTGCGCTCTGATGGAAAAAGTACAGACGGCGCCGAAAAAATTTGCCGATTATCTGCCCTTCATGGATGGTGAAGTGGTTGATGAAATTAATTGCCTGGCGGGTGCGCTGAAGGGCAAAAAAGTAGCCATGATCAACGCCACCGCTTACGGCGGCGGGGTTGCGGAGAAAATGAGCGCCCTGCTGCCGCTTCTGAAAGATCTGGGTCTGGAGGTGGACTGGTGGGTTCTCAAGGGCAGCCTGGATTTTTACCAGGTCACAAAAATGTTTCACAACCGCCTGCAGGGCCAGGAGGGGAGCCTCACCGGCGCCGAGAAGGATATCTATCATAAGTACAACCGGCTCAACGCTTCTTTCATGGAGAGCTGGGATTACGATTTCATCATCTGCCATGATCCCCAGCCGGCGGCGCTTATAGAGTACTGCAACACCATGCGCTGCCGGCCAAAGTGGATCTGGCGCTGCCATATCGACAGCTCCTCCCCCAACCCCGAATACTGGGATTTTATCTACCAGTATATCCGCCGCTATGATGCCGTCATCTTTACCCTGCGTGAATATGTGAAAAAGGGGGCGGAGGTGTCCAACTTGACCCTGATCACGCCTTCTATCGACCCCTTGAGTTCTAAAAATGTGCATCTTGAAAAAGAAGAGGCCGCCAACATCATCCGCCGTTTCGGTGTGGAACAGGACCGGCCCCTCATCGCTCAGATTTCTCGCTTCGACCCCTGGAAAGATCCCCTGGGCGTCATTGAGGTCTACAAGATAGTCAAAAAAGAATTTCCCAGCGTCCAGCTGGCTCTGGTCGGCTCCATGGCCACCGACGACCCGGAAGGGTGGGATTACCTCTATCACACTCTGCGCCGGGCGGGAGAGGATTACGACATCAAGATTGTCACCAATTTTAACGGGATCACCAGCTTCGAGGTGAACGCTTTCCAGACCGCCGCCGACATAGTCCTGCAAAAGTCGCTGCGCGAAGGTTTCGGCCTGACCGTGGCGGAGGCCCTTTGGAAGGGTACTCCGGTCATCGGGGGCAATGTGGGCGGGATCCGGCTGCAGATCGAAGAGGGTATAAGCGGTTATCTCGTCGATACCGTTGAAGAGTGCGCGGATCGGGTGCTGACGCTTCTGCGCAACCCGGCGCTGGCCCATGATTTTGCCGCCGTCGGAAAAGAGAAGGTGCGCCGCGAATTTTTAGTCACCCAGAATGCCCTGGCTTACCTTCGCCTCCTGCACAGGCTCGACTGCTGCTTCTAAATCTTGCGACCAACCCTGAGAAAACTAATACTAAAATATTTTGTTTATGTGTGCAAATATGCCGTAATTAAGGTTAAAATCTTCTGTGGATTCTGATATAATCATAATATAAAGAGATTCCCTTGTTTAATCACAAGATAGTGGAGAGGGAGGAAAAAATGAAGGTCTGGGACGAAGTTATCAGCTGCGCTCTGGGTGAAGGAAGAACTTATCTTATGGAACATGAGTCCAAAGAGCTTTTGGAAGGGCAAGGTATTGCCACTACAGGCGCGGCGGCGGCTTTCACCGCCGCCGAGGCAGTGGAGATGAGCAGCCGGATGGGCTATCCGGTAGTTCTTAAGGTCCTATCCCCGGAGGTTGTTCATAAATCCGACGCCGGCGGGGTTAAATTAAACCTGCAAAACGCCGCTGCTGTGGAGCGGGCTTTTGCCGAGATTACACATTCTTTCAGGGATAAAGAGCTGGCCGGGGTGGCGGTGCAGAAGATGGCCTCGCCCGGCCTGGAGGTTATCGTGGGAGTGAGCCGGGATCCAACCTTTGGTCCGGTCCTCATGTTCGGCTTAGGCGGCATTTTTGTGGAGGTGCTCAAGGATGTTTCTTTCCGGGTGCTGCCGGTGACCGGGGCGGACATTGAGGAGATGATCACCGAAATCCGGGGCTATCCCCTTCTGAAAGGCTACAGAAGCGCTGCCGTGGACCTGCAGGCCCTGAAGGAACTCTTGCGCCGCATCTCCGGGCTGGTCACCCGCTACCCGCAGATCCGCGAGATCGATCTAAACCCCGTCTTTCTCTATGCGGAAGGGTATATCACTGTCGACGCCCGCATCTTCCTGGATG
>CAZQVX010000117.1:0-5280 GCA_964596845.1 uncultured Syntrophomonadaceae bacterium
GCCCACCAGATGAACATGGTCGAGGAGCTTTGCGATTCCATATTTTTAATCAACCACGGGCGGAAGGTTCTCTCTGGAAAGCTGCAGAAAATCAAGGATAGCTACAAAGAAAATATCGTAGAGCTGCGCTATGCACCTGCCGAAGACAGCGCTTTTCTGAAGATGGTCCCCGGACTGCGGATACTGCGGGAACAGCCGGGGCTGGCGGTGATGCGTTACAGCGGCAGCGCCGGGATCAATACGCTCTTGCAGGAGTTCGGCTCAAGACTGACCATAAACGCTCTCACGGTGGAGAAACCGCCGCTGCATGAGATCTTTATCGAGACCGTCCGCGAAAGGGGTGGAAGCGTTGAAGTGGCATAATATATTCAAAGTCTTTCGCTGGGAATTTACGAAAAACCTGAAAAGCGCCGTCTTCATCGTCACAACGCTCATGATCCCCTGCATCATGCTTCTGGCGGCAGGGATCAGCTATTATGCAAGTAGCAGCGCCGCCAAAGAGGAGCAGCAGGTGGCGGTAATCGATGAAACGGGAGAGATCTTTCCCTACCTGCAGTCCGGCCTGGCCGGCTCACCGGTAAAAGTAACCCTGCACGAAGCTGCCCGAAGGGAATATCTGTCCGAAGAGGTGGAAAAAGGAGAGCTGAAAGGTTACCTGCTCCTCACCCCGGCAAACGTGCAAAGCGGGGTCATCGACTTCTTTGCCCAGGACGCCAAGGAGATGAACACGGCGGTTCTTGACGGAGCAGTCCGGGCGGCGCTGACCCGTTACCGGATGGAGATGATGGGGCTCACCGACGCGGAGATCGCTCAGGCCACCGCTCCGGTGATGCTCCATACGCGCAGTGTGAGCGGTGAAGAGATCTCTGTGGCGGCGATGATCGCTCCTTTTTTCTTCAGCATCATCCTCGTTGTCGCCGTGATGATCTCAGGACAGGTGCTCATGTACGGCGTGCTCAAAGAGAAGCGCAACCGCATCGTGGAGATACTGCTCTCCTCAGTCACAGCGCTCGATCTGCTGCTGGGCAAGATTTTGGGATTCGGCCTTCTCGGCCTGCTGCAGATCGCCCTCTGGATGTCAGCGGGCCTGGTTGCCGCCAGCCGTTTTATTAACCTGGGCGAACTGGGCTTGACCCTGGAGAGCCTCATCCCCCTCATCCTTTTCTTCATCGGAGGCTATCTTATGTTTGCCGCCCTCTTTGCCGCCATGGGGGCGACGATGAAAGATGCTGAAGGGGGGAGCCAGACACAGGGGATGGTGGTGATCATCCCCATGATCCCCATGTTCGCCTCAACGGCAATCCTCATGGCCCCCAATGCCGCCTGGGTGCGTGTATTCAGCTATATCCCCATCTTTACGCCCACAACTATGCTCATGCGCATTGCCTCCACCACCATACCCTGGTGGGAGCTGGTCTCCACCTTCGCGGTGATGGTCCTGGGGATAGCCTTCTTTATCTTTATCGGGGCGCGCATATTCAGCCGCGGCCTGCTGCAGTTCGACCGGACGATATCTTTTAAAGAGATTGGCAAAATGATGCGCAAAAGTTATTGAGCGGCGCCGGAATGGTACCTGGCCCCTACGATTTGGCTTTCTCCAGGTAATAGCGCAGCGCCCGAGGGGTTATCCCCAGCAGCTTTGCCGCCTTGACCTGGTTGCCAAAAGTTATCTCCAGGGCCCGCTCGATAAGCCGGGCGGCAACCTGCTCCCGCCACAGCTTCAGATCTTCCTGAAAGTTGTTGAAATCAAAGCCTTTTTTCAGATCGAGCCCGGCCGAGAGCAGCTCCTCAAAATCATCCAGCAGATGGTGAAGTTTTTCTCCCTGGGGATGGGCTTGAAAAAGGGTTTCCGGCGCCGTCTCAGCGCCCTCCTCCGTCGCTTCCCCCGGCGGCTCCGCCGGCCCCGTCTCCCCGCTGTCCGGCCTGATGCGCGCCGGTAGATCCTCCACCTCAATGAGCTGTCCCTTGCTCAGAAGAACCGCCTGGGCTACGGTGTTGGCCAGCTCCCGGATATTGCCCGGCCAGGTATGCTTCTGCAGCACCTCTTCAGCTTCAGGGGAGAATCTGCTCAGGGAAGCCCCTTTCTCTACTGTCTCCTTCTCTAAAAAATAGTTCATGAAGAGAGAGATATCCCCCGCCCTTTCGCGCAGCGGCGGAATGAACAGCGACGCCACATCGAGCCGGTAGAACAGGTCTTCGCGGAACCTGTTCTCTTCTACCCGCGCCACCAGGTCTGCATTGGTGGCGGCAATAACACGTACATCCACTTTGCAAAGCTCTTCGCCCCCCACCCGCAAAAACTCACCTGTCTCCAGAACACGGAGCAGCTTGATCTGAATGGCGGGGCTGGCTGAGTCAATTTCGTCGAGAAAGAGCGTCGCTTTGTGGGCCATCTCGAATATGCCCTTTTTCTTGCTGGTGGCCCCGGTAAAGGAACCCTTCTCATGGCCGAAGAGCTCACTTTCTAAAAGTGTCTCGGTAAAAGCCCCGCAGTTGAACGCCAGAAAGGGGCGATCGCTGCGGTGGCTGACAGAATGAATGTAACGGGCCAGGACCTCTTTTCCGGTGCCTGTTTCTCCCTGGATCAATACTGTAATATTCTTTTTCGCGATTTTCTGAGAGGCGTAGATCAGGCTGAGCATTTTTTTATCCTTACCCACCACAAAACCGAGTTCTTTGTGGGAAAGCGAAAGTCTCTCATGCTCAGCCCGCACATTTAGGGCCCTTTCCAGCAGGCTCTCCATCTCATCAAGGTCGCCAAAGGGTTTCTCCACGTAATCGAAAGCGCCGGACTGGATCGCCTCTACCGCCGATTTGACCGTGGAATAGCCGGTGATGATGATCACTTCACAGGCCGGCTGAGCCTTCTTGATTTCGCGGAGAACCTCCAGACCGCTCAGATCGGGCAGCTTCAGATCAACCAGGGCCACATTGAAACGATCCTGATCAAGCCTTTCCAGCGCCTCATGGCCGCTGTTTGCCGTAACTACCCGGTAGTTCTTTTTCTGCAGCAGGTAAGAGAAAAAATTGCAAACTTCTTGCTCATCATCCACTACCAGAAAGCACGGCTCCATCGTCACCCCATCGTCTCCCCCGTTCATCTGGCGGCTCACTCCTCTGCAGCCGCAACATCTTGATTATTATTGTAAGCCTTGTCCAGGGGCAGGATCAGGCTGAAAGTACTCCCCCGGTCAATTACACTTTCCACATCAATGACCCCTCCGTGCGACTGAGCAATCCCCAGGCTCACTGAAAGGCCCAGTCCGGTTCCCCGGCCCACCCGCTTGGTCGTAAAAAAAGGATTGAATACGTGCGGCAGATCCACATCTTCGATCCCCTTACCGTTGTCGCTCACATTAACCGCCACAACCTTGCCGGTGGAGCAGGTCTCAATGATAATCCGCCCCTTATCCCCGTTCCTCTCGGGCAGCGCCCTGCTCTCGATAGCATCTTTGGCGTTAAGCAGCAGGTTAATGATAATCTGCTCCAGACCGTGCTCATTTCCAAGCAGGCACGGCAGCTCCGGAGCAAGGTTTACCACAAGTTCGATGTTGCTTTTCTCAATCTGGTACGCCAGCAAAGCCAGCGCACTTTCTACCACGCCGTTCATATTGATCTCTTCAAAAGTGTACTCTTCCTGGCGGGAAAAGGTAAGCAGGTTCTGAATAATCCGCTGGCAACGCGTACCGCTGTTTTTGATATCCCTGATCAGCTGGTAATGAGGGCTCGAAGGCTCTGTCTCCCGGAGCAGCAATTGCGAGTTTCCCACGATGGCCGTAAGCGGGCTGTTCAGCTCGTGAGCCACCCCCGCAGACATCTCCCCCATGGAGACAAATTTGATGGAGTCAACAAAACTGGTCACATCCTTTGCGTAATAGGTCACGCCATAGGGCTTGTGATCCCCCGTGTAAGCCGGGTAGGCGAAGATATCGAGCACCCGGTTGTACCTGGTCCGCGACTGCAGGTAAGCTGTTCTCTGGGTTCGGAAAACCTGGTCGGCCAGGCAGGGGTTGCACTTCGTTTCGCGTCCATAAAAAAGATTGTAACAGCGCTGTCCTAAAATATCCTCTTCAGGCATCGTAAAAAAGTCTACCACCGCCTGGTTTACCCTCTGGATCCGGCAGTTACAATTTATAAAGACAAGCAGGTCGGTCACCGCAGAAAATGTGATCTCCCACTCCTGTTTGTGCTGCCAAACCTCATTGTAGAGACGGGCATTCTCCAGACCTACCGCCAGCTGGTCGGCAACCTGCTCCAGGAAAAGCAGATCGCTCTCTTCGAAACCCAGATCGCAGATCACTTCGAGGACCCCGATCACTTTCTCCTTAACCAGAAGCGGGACAAGAACCATCGAGGGAGACCTGTTGTTCAAAATGGCGGAAGTTCCGGCCTTCGGGTGATCGATAAGGACCATCTTTTTCCCGGTGAGAACCTGCCAGAAAGCCTCAGTGGCCTTTTCCCCCTTCTGTTCTCCTTCACCCCCGCCGCCTTCATTACCCGCGGCGGCGCCTTCATGGTTGCTCACAAAAACAGTCCGGTTCACCAGGGTCCCCTTGTCGATAACATAAAGGCTGAGCGTATCGAAAGCGACCACTGCCTGCAGCTTGGGGATTACATTTTCAATGATCTCCTGGACGGACATCTCGATACCGATCCCCTTGGCCAGCTGATTGATGATCTCAAGCTGGATATTGCGCCGGGTGGTTTCGTAGATCTTCTTCTTCAGCTCCACATAATAGGATTTTTTGGAGCTGTGAATCCCCGTCAGCTTTTCAATTAACTCTTTTTTGTTTTTAATGACCATAAAGCCCATCCTTGTCTCAAACTAAAGTGCAGAACGGAATATTTCGATAATATCCGCCACATCGGCATCCCGCGGATTGGTGATAAAGCAGGCATCCTTTATGGCATTTTCGCTTAATTCGGGCAGCACATCCTCGGGCAGGCCCAATTCGGCCAGGCCTGAAGAGATGCCCACATCCTGAGCCAGTTCCCAAACCATGGATATGGCCTTCTCCGCTGCCTCCCGCGGGGTCATCTGCTCCACCCGCGCCCCCATGGTGTAGGCAATCCGCACATATTTGTCGATGGAAGAGAGCAGGTTGAAGCGCATCACGTGCGGCAGAATGATGGCGCTGATCTCGCCGATGGGCAGATCAAGCCGCCCCCCCACCTGGTGGGTCATGGCGTGGGCCAGCCCCAGGACGGCGTTGGAAAAAGCAATCCCGGCATGCAGGCTCGCCTGGCCCATAGCCACCTTGGCCTTTTCGTTGACCTGGC
>CAZQVX010000118.1:0-5253 GCA_964596845.1 uncultured Syntrophomonadaceae bacterium
GGCCGACTTCATCCACGTCGGGGCCCACCAGGGTAATGCGGCCCGGCTGAAGGGCATCCCCGATACGACCGCCTGTCCAGAGCACCATGAAGAGGGATCCTGCTGCGCTGCCCAGCTCTACCAGGGTATCTTCCTGCAGCACCAGTGAACTTTTCTCCGGCCACTGCGCAAAGGGGTTATCGCCGAATTCCCGGATTTGCCCGCGGCGGCGGGCCTGTTCCCGGTAGGCCAATATTTGGGCCAGCGGCTCCTCAAAAAGGCCCATCCTGCTCCTCCGGCTCCTCCTGGCCGATGAGGGCGGCCCCGTAGGCCACCGCCAGTTGGGGATCGATGGGCAGGGGGCGGTAGGTGCCCTGGACGCGCTCATCCAGCACCCGGACGATGCTAGAGATACGGGCCACACCCCCCGTCAGGGTAAAACTGTTGACCGGTCCCATGCGCAGCGCCTGGGAGACGATGATCCGGGCCATGGAGTCGCAGACGCCGGCGATAATATCGGGAACGGCTTCGCCCCGGTTCACATGCGAAACCACTTCGCTTTCAGCAAAAACAGCGCACTGGGTGCTCACCGCTACCCTTCGGCGGGCCTCTTTGATGGTGTCGTCGATCTCATCCATGGCCACACCGAGGGCATGGCTGATCACTTCGATGAAGCGTCCCGAACCCGAGGCGCATTTGTCATTGCGCAGGTAATTTAAAATGTTTCCCCGGGGATCGCTGAGAATGGCGGTTGTGCTCTGCCCGCCCATGTCGATGGCCAGCTCGGTATCCGGCAGCAGGCGCCGGGTGGCCGCAGTGATGCAGGCTATATCGTCTTCGCCGAAATCGGCTCGCTCCACCAGATCCTCCCCCTGCCCGGTGCTGACGCAGGTTTTCACCTCGCCAGGCGATATTCCCGCTTTCTCCAGCAGTTCTTCGACCATGCCGTCTATTTTCTGCGATATATCGCCGACCGTCTCGCGCACGAGGGCAGCGATAAGTTCATCATCATCCAGGAGCACCGCCTTGGTAAAAATGCTGCCCACATCCAGCCCTAACGTGATCATGAATGCACTCCTCCCCCCCGCTTCGCCGCGTAAAGCGCCGCCCCCAGGGCCCCGATAATCTGGGAATCCAGATTGTAGGTCAGCGTGCGCAGGTTCATCATCTTTTCCAGCTCTTTGCGCACCGCCGGATTTTTGGCCACCCCGCCGCTGATGGTAATCTCTTTCTCCACACCCACCCGCCGCACCAGGGCCATGACCCGCCCGGCCATGGTCCGGTTAATCCCGGCAGCCACATCGGGCAGGGCGGCGCCCCTTTGCAGGTAGTGGTGGACTTCAGTTTCGCAAAAGATGCTGCAGCGACTGCTCATTTCAATAGCCTGCCTGGCTTTGAAAGAAAGGGGGCCCAACTCCTCCATGGAAAGCCCCAGAGTTCTGCCCATTACCTCCAGAAAGCGCCCCGTTCCCGCCGCGCATTTGTCATTCATCACAAAATTGACCAGCTCCCCCGCCCCGTCAACCCGGATCACCTTGGCATCCTGGCCCCCGATATCAATAATCGTTCTCACCTGGGGCAGGACCCAATGAGCGCCCTTGCCGTGGCAGGATATTTCGCTCATATTCTCCTGGGAAAGCCCTTCTTTCTGGATCTCCTCCCGGCCGTAGCCGGTGCTGACACAGAAAGTGAGATCGCCCGGGTGCAGCCCCTTTTTCTGCAGCGCCCCCTCCATGGCGGCATATGCAGAGTTAACCGGGTTCGGTTTGACCCGGATGCTCTCATAGCAAAAAACAGTATCGTCTTTAAGGATCACCGCCTGGGCAGACAGCGAGCCGACATCGATCCCTCCAAAGAGCATTTTTCTCCGCCTCCATCTGTTGTTTCTGCTGTTTTCTTTACCGCCGGGTCACCGGGCGGCTCTCCGTCGGCGGCGCCCGCCGCGCTTGCTCGCCACCACATTGTTGATAAACTGCTCTACCTCTTCCTGGATGGCGCTGATGGGAGTCATGGTCCGGATCCAGGAATCCCCCTGCAGGCCCAGTGTGGGGACTCCCGTTCTTTTGAGCACCTCGCTGCGGGTCATGGAGAAAGCGCTCCAGGTCTGCTTGCAGGAGTGATGACCGCAGTAAACCACCGCATCAAGGCCCCATTCCTTGATCACATAAATGATATCCTCCGTCCAGCGCCGCGACATGGAGGCGGCGCCCATCTGCCTGGTCATGACGTTGTTCCAGGCCATTTCGATCATCCCATCCAGGATCGTCTCTTTGGAGCTTAGATCGAGCATCTGCGGGAAGGCCAGCTGCAGGGCATCGCCGAAGTTGCTGATCCTTTTCTCCTCCAGCCAGTCATAAAAATTGAGGAAATCGTAATAGTAGCTGAGATAGGTCCACCAGATCCGCGCTGCTTCGCCGCGCTGACGAAAAGCTTCACTTTCAAGGTTGTTCCGTGATACCTCCAGGCATTTTTCCAGGGTGCGGATGCCCTCATCGCGCCCCCACATGGCGAACCTTGTGCCGCAGATAAAAAGGGAGAAAACCCCCGGCACCGGGTTGGGGACGTTTTTTTTCATTTCCCAGAGGTCGTTGTACAGTTCGGTGCAGCGGTTTACCTTTGCCCCCACCCGGCGGAGATTCTCCTCTTTTAGCTCTTCGCCGGCCAGTTCCTCCAGGCGGCGGATCATTTTGTAGTAATTCTTTTTGAAATAGCGGAGCCCCCGGGTGGTGTTGTCGGTGGGCTTTTCCAAAGGGATCTGCGGCAGATCCAGCAACAAAGAGACAAACTCGTGCGCTTTGGCATTGACATCGCAGCTGCCCACGCATCCTGAGATGATGGCATCGGTTTCATAATCCAGGCCCGTCAGCATGGAGCCCAGTTCGATGGCATTTGCCGAGCAGATATGATCGGGCAGACCCAGCCCAAGGACATAATCCCAGTAGCGCTCCCCCTGCCCCTCCAGGGAGACAACGCCGGCTGTAGAGAGCAGCTCCGTGGTGACGGGAGCCAGGTTTTCAAAGGAGTGGATAATCTCCGGGGGAAAGTTAAAGGGCATCAGCACAACCTTCTTCCCCTGTGCCCTGGCTTGCCTTGTTTCATCAAGCACCGCTGCGATCATGTCAAAAAAGGCGAGCGATGCCGGCTGGAGCGAGGGCTTTAGCAGGGACTGCAAGCTGTTGGCACTGTCAGGGGGGAGCACCTTGAGCAAGCCCTCGAGTTCTCGCTCACTGAGCCGGGGGGGTAACTTTTTCAGGACTTGAAATATGCCATAAATCCGGTTGAACAGACCTTCGTTGACTGCCCTGTTTTTCGTCTCCACCGCCTTCACCTCTCTTTCTGTTTTCTTTTGAGCCGTTCCAAAAAGGCCTGCACTCTGGTCCTGAGGCGCCCCATGTCGGCGGCGGCGCCGTACTCTTTTTCCAGGACCAGCACCGGTATGCCCGCCTCTTCCAGGTCAATCCGCAGCTTCACATTTTCTATGCCGTGCAGATCACAGAACTTGTTATGGAACAAAATGGCGCCCCCGGCGCCTGATCGGGCGATCATCTCGAGGACAAAAGCTTTCCGCCGGGCATAGTCCATAAACATGCGCGGGCAAAGCAGGTTCTTCAGATAGATCTCCGCCAGCCTGGCCAGGGGCTCTGTCGCCGCAGCCGCGCGTTGGAAGGCCCGCCCGCTGAAACAGAAATGATCCGCCACCACCAGACCGCCCAGCTCCTCCAGACCGGCGATGAGCGCAACCTCATCGGTGGCGGCGCCGCCCATGAAAATCCGGGCGCTGCAATCCATAGCCCGGCGCGTTTTTAGCTCTGCGGCAAAATCTTCGAGCAGCCGTTCAAAATCGCCGGGGAGGATAGAGCCCTCCGCCACCATGAGAGACATAATCTCGCTGCCGGTAACCTTTACTTCCTGTCCCCACCTGCTCTCGTAGATCTCTTTAAACTTACCGGCAATGCGGTCCTGCGCTGCTATGGCTGAGGCCAATCCATCGCCTTCGATTTGAACCTGAAAATGTTTCTGCAGCGCTTCGATCAGCTGCTCCATCTCCTCTGTGAACCACTGCATGGAGTCGCCGTCGACGAGGTGGGGTACCCGGAGATAGTGAAAAAACGGCCGGGGCGAGGCATACTGCCAGTTTTCAAACATGCCTCTGAGGTGATCGCATCCGTTGGTCTCGACGAGCCCGTCGAGGAAATCATAGGAGCCGTCCATTCCCAACTGCAGGCATGAACGGCAGAAGCCGCAGTTAAACCGCGACAGGTAAGCATCAGCCATCTCGGTCTCACCAAGGCCCAGCGCCTTGATCCGGTAAGGAAAAAGCCCCGCTGCATCGAAGATCTCCCGGGGAGTGGCCAGACAGGTGTAGCCCACTATGTTTTGCCCCGCCCGGCGGGCTTCTTCGACAAAGCTGTTCCCAACGGCACTTACCAGCTCATCCAACATCTTCATTGCCACCACATCCTTTCTCCGCTTTTTTTCCTTTAGCCGGACGCGAAAAAAGGCTCCAGTTTCGCGGGTTCAGGGATCGCTTGACCGCCGCTCTGATGATAGAGAAAAGCGTATCGGTGACAAAGCGGGAGAGCTGCGGATTTGCTTCCATCGCCCCGGCCAAAAGGTGGGAGGTCTCCGCGAGGGCTGCAGTGAGGGCATCATAATCCAACTGTTCCAGGGATCGGTTGAGCACATTTTGCATAATCTGCGGGTCACGGCTGAACTTGCGGTTGAATGCGGTTAGAAAGGCGTTGATCGCGGCCCCCGCTACCGCCGGGTCCGGATCAAGCAGGCCTTCGTCTTCTGCGAAGGCGCGGCCTTGCTTGAGCAGCTCCCCGGTGAGCGCTTTGAATGCGTCTCTGTCCAGGGACTGGAAGAGTCGAGCCAGGCTGTTTGGCAACAGGGCGGGGTTTTCCGCCAATAACCTGCCGGCTGTCGCCACAAGTGAATTGGCCAGGTGCCCGGCCTCCCGTAAATCAATGTTCTCTTCCAGGATCCCCCCCAACTGACGGAATCTCTCTGCGGGCAACTGGTTGACCAGGTTCAGCAGGTAGATACAACCGCGCAGCTGGGCATTTAGCCCCTGCAACACAGCCGGCAGACCCTGCTGCAGCAGAGCCGGATTCTGTAAAAGCGCTTCTCCGGCTACGGCGAGGACGACCTCCCCGTCTTCGAAAAGCGCCTGCAACGCTCCCGCCGCCGCCTCTGCGTCGAGATCCTCCAGAACCCCTTCGACAAGGTTTCGCAGCACCGGACGAAAGAGGGGTTCGTCGCGCCCCAGAA
>CAZQVX010000119.1:0-5232 GCA_964596845.1 uncultured Syntrophomonadaceae bacterium
ATTCTTATCCCGGGCATCCAGTTGTGGATGTATCTGCTGCCCGGTTTTGGCCTCGCCGTGTTTTTAGCCTACTTTGTTCCTGACCTCTTTGTGGGCATGGCTTTTGATGCAGGCGGTGTTGCTTCGGGGCCCATGACTGCCACTTTTTCACTGGCCTTTGTGCAGGGCATCGCCGCTCAGGTTCCCACAGCTGATTTAGTGATGGATGGATTCGGTATGATTGCCATTGTTGCCATGATGCCCATCGTCGCCATCGAATTGCTGGGTGCGCTCTATCAAGCAAAAACACGCCAGGCATCAAAGATTGTCGATGAGGGAACGATTGGAGGAGATCAGCATGGAGCAGCCAATGGATGATCTGACCAGTAAAGCCCGGCTGTTGACGTTAATCCTTAGTGAGAGTCAAAGCCATAAGTGTATCCGCCTCGCCAAGGAAAAGGGCATTCGCGGCGGTATGGTCATGATCGGCAGGGGAACAGTCAAAAGTTCGGTTTTGAATCTGTTGGGAATAAAAAATCAAAAAAAAGAGATCCTCAATTATTTATTTAAAAAAGAGCAAGCAAAAGAGATGCTGAATTATCTTGATGAAAAACTTCAGCTAAAAAGACTCGGTCATGGCATTGCCTTCATAACACCGGTCATGGCGGCGGTAGGTTTTCCGAAGTTAGAAAGGGATGAAGAGCAGATTGACAACAATACAGCACAGGGCACGGGAGGAGAGCGTGTGTTCAAAAAGCTGACGGTGATTGTTGATCGCGGCATGGCGGATGATGTCATGGATATCGCTCGTGAGGCCGGCGTCCGGGGTGGTACAATTTTACACGGACGCGGCGCCGGTGCCGAGATTGCCACGAAATTGTTCGGCATAGAGATCGAACCTGAAAAAGAGCTGGTGATCATCCTGACGGCGGGTGACCTCGTCGAAAAGGTGGTCCGTGCATTGTCGGAGGGCCTACAACTGGACAAACCCGGCAAAGGGGTGCTCTTTGTTGAACCCATTTTGGAAACGCGGGGGCTCTTCGAGATGAGCAACGGTTCCCCATGTGAGAAAGGCCTGGAGCAGCAGCCGGGGGAATGAACCTCTCCCCCGGTATTTAAACCAGATGCTCTTCTGCCTGAACCCGGCTGTATTTTTTCCAAACATAATGCCGGATGAGCAGATAGGCTGCTGTTGCCCCCAGGAAGAAAAGAGCGGGAGCCGGGGTAAAATCCAGGTTGTTGTATCTCTGTCCATCTGACGTGGTGATAATTGTGATCCAGGTTGTGGCGTAGGTGAGAGCAAAGAAGTAAAGGATGTTCCGGATCCCCTCAGCCAGCAACAAAAGCCTTTCGATTTCCCTTTTGCTTTTTACACACATTACAACCATGCTGATAAGTGCCGAGGCAAGCATGACGAAAAATAGAAAAATGATGGGGTAACCGATTTGTGCTACAAAGTTGCCAACAATCACAGGAGCAAAGGCCAGGAGCAGGGTGACACCGTGAATAAGATTCAGCCGGTTTATCCTCTTCCGGGGATAGCCTTCAGGCCAGGATTTATGTTCAATAAAGAGTTTTCCCCGGAACAGGTTTAGCAGCAAAGCAGAGAGCAGGGCAATGATGATGAGCAGCGCCGGCAGCCAGGACAGGTAGGTATCCATGCTGATGACGCTTTCCACGTAGTAGCTGTCGCGGACCAGAACAAAGGGCAGAGAGAGGACGAAGACGGCTATATTGATCATGAAAACAGCGAATGAATAGCGGTTGATCGTTTTCTGCAAGGGTTCGAGAATCCCCGGGTTATCGCCGACGGCTTCATGGTTCCCGGCAGATGCGCCCACAGAATTGATCAGAAAGAACTGCATGGTCACACTGGCGATGGCAAAGATAAGCATAATCCCAAAGCCGAGCAGCGGGCGGTAGAAGGTGTAAGCGATGGTAAATAGAATGATCCAACCGGCCAGAGCCAGCGCCGCAGCGAGGTAGGAGAAATTCTGAAACCTGGCTATGCTGCCGGCTACAAGTCGCCGGATCTGCTTTTCCACCCTGGCTGCCTGTTTTTCAGGATCCTGATCCTGCCGGGGGATCCTTTCGCCCCGCAGGATCTCATCGCTGGTCACCTCAAAGAGTTCAGCCAGCGCCGGAATGATCGTAATCTCCGGGTATCCCTCGTCGCGCTCCCACTTGCTGACCGTTTTATTGGATACATTGAGCCGGTCAGCCACGTCCTGCTGGGTTAACCCCCTGACTTTGCGCAACGCTGCGATAAAACTGCCCATAGTTCTTTTTTCCATAACAATTACCCCCTTAACGATACCATTTAACAATCGTCCTTAACTGAATTCTACGACCGGAAGAGATCCAATGCAACCTATGCTTCGGCGATTATGTCTACGAATCGTAGAACTAGCGTCCGTTCTGCAGCTGCTCCCTTCAGAACAGCCCGACTTGCATTAACGGCCCCGTTAAAATTAAAGGTGATCTGGTAAAAAATAATAAGCGACATCAAATCTCTGTTTTCAACAAGGAAAAGGGTCCGTATTGTTGAATGAGGAGATATAAAGGTAAAAGAGGTGATTTGATGCTTAAGGAGTTCAAGGAATTTGCCATGAAAGGTAATGTCATGGACCTGGCAATAGCTGTGATCGTCGGCGGGGCCTTCGGTAAAATTGTTACCTCCCTGGTTGACGATGTGATCATGCCTCTTCTGGGAATATTACTGGGCGGGATCAATTTTGCCGACTTAAAGTTTGTAATCACGCCGGCAAGCGGCGACATGGCTGAAGTTGCCTTCAGGTACGGCGCCTTTATCCAGTCCGTTATAGATTTTTTAATCATCAGTTTCTCTATTTTCCTCTTCGTGAAGCTCATATCTTCATTCAAGAAGAAAAAAGAAAAAGCGGAGGAAGGACCCCCGGCGCCTGAGACACCCGGCAAGGAAGAGCTGCTTCTAACCGAAATCCGGGACCTTCTGAAAAACAGATAAAGGAGCGGAGTACATGGAGCTGAGTGAAAATGCCAGGATTACCTATGAAAAAAGATACTTAAAAAAGGACCCCGATGGGAATGTCCTGGAGACGCCGGAGGATTTGCTCAAAAGAGTAGCTTCAAATATGGCTGCGGTAGAGCGCAACTACGGCAAAGAAGAATCCGAAATAAAAGAGATAGAAGAAAATTTCTTTCAGGCCATGGCCGGCTCCTATTTTCTACCCAACTCGCCCACGCTGATGAACGCCGGCCGCGATCTGCAGCAGCTCAGCGCCTGCTTTGTCCTGCCTGTGAAGGATAGCATGGAGGGTATCTTCACCTCGCTAAAACATATGGCCCTGGTGCAGAAGACGGGCGGCGGCACCGGTTTTGCTTTCGACCGGCTGCGCCCCGCAGGGGATCGGGTCCAGACGACCAACGGGGTGGCCAGCGGCCCCATCTCTTTCCTCAAGATCTTTGATGCCGCCACCGAGGCTGTGAAGCAGGGTGGATGTGTTGACGAGGACACCAGGATAGCCACCTCGCAGGGGCTGATCAAGATAAAAGAGCTGGGGCCTGACGACACGCCGGAGGACAGTTGGCATAAATATGAGTTGCCCCTAAAAGTATACACTGACGAGGGTGTTAAAGATGCTGACGAGTTCTATGTTCACGGTGCCGCCTGTGTCAGACGCATTGTGACGGAGTGCGGATATACCTTGACCATGACCCTGGAGCACCGGGTCCGGGTAATTAATGAAGAGGGCGAATATGTTTGGAAGCATGCGAAAGACATCGAGAAGGGCGATTGGGTGGCTTTGCAGAAGTACACTTACCCTGAAACCATCGATTACAGGTGGCCCGAATTCGTTTATCAAGCCCATTTTAATGCTACGGAAGTGACCATACCCGAAGAACCTACCATAGAGCTGGGGGAATTCATCGGTTATTTTATTGGGGATGGCAGTTTTAGCTTCAACCGGCGGGGTACAGGGAGGGTTATATTCACCGTCGCCGATGATGAACCCGAAGTGATGAAGCGGATAGTAAGGCTTGGGAAAAAGCTTTTTTCCCTGGAACCGGTGCCAAACAAAAAGCCGGGAGATAGCAGCACCAATCTGTACTATAATTCCACGGTGCTGGCTCACTGGCTGCATCATATTGGTGTTGAAAAAAAATCTTCCATGGACGCAAAGGTGCCGGAGATAATCTTTCGCGGCGGCAAGGACTTTGCCCTCGGTTTTTTAAGGGGACTTTTTAGCGCCGACGGTACCATTACCAGGGAGGGCTATATCAGCCTGTCCTCTGTTTCCCGGAAGCTTATTGGGGAGACCAGGGAACTGCTGCTCTCTTTGGGGGTTCCTACAAGGACCCTGATCAACAAAAACCGTAGTGCTTCTTACGGGAAAAATCCCCTGTACAGGTTACATGTCGTCACCAAGGAAGGCTGTCGGGTATTCGAAGAGAGTATTGGATTTTTCTCCTCTTTCAAAAATGACCGTATGGGTCAGGTGGAAAAGGGAGCCTGGGAATTTAATGATATTATCCCCTATCCGCAAAAAATAATGGAGAAATTATATGATGGACCGGGAAGGGGTTGCGGGCCTGGCAGATCCCCGCTGGGGGCGAATCGGGAACTCTATAGGGATATCCAGCACTATCTCCCCGAGGTAGCGGCCCCCAGGAGCCTTACCCGAAGTAGGCTTGCTCATCTGGCTCAAAAGCATCCCCAAATCGTCGAAAGTCCTTTATCCTGGTTTTTGAAAAATGATCAGTTCTATGATCGGGTTTTGTCGGTGGAAGAGGATGAGGCTTTTACTCTGGATCTCTCGGTGCCGGGTAACAACAGCTATGTGGCGGCGGGTTTTGTAAGCCATAACACGCGTCGCGGGGCCAACATGGGCTCGCTGATTTACAATCACCCCGACATATTGGAATTTATCAGCTGCAAGGAAAAAGAGGGTGAGATCAGCAACTTCAACCTCTCGGTGACCGTGTCGGATGACTTCATGCGCAAGGCCACAGGGGCGGATCCGGATCCCTATTATCCTCTGATCAACCCGCGCAGCGGTGAACCCTGCCTGGATCCCGACACAGGAGAGGTGGTAAAGCTGCATGCGGGGGAAGTGTTCGATCTTATTGTGGAAAAAGCCTGGGCCAAGGGAGATCCGGGCATTATCTTCATCGAACAGATGAACCGCTTCAATCCCACTCCGCACATTGGGAACTATGAGACGACCAACCCCTGTGTGCCGGGCGACACCTTTGTCCTCACCGCGGAGGGTC
>CAZQVX010000120.1:0-5221 GCA_964596845.1 uncultured Syntrophomonadaceae bacterium
GGCGAATCGCCGTAACCATAAAGAAAAGGAGCACCCGGATTCTTCAGCTGGTGGATCACCAGCCCGCAGAGCGCTTCGGCATTGGCCTGGGCCACCGTTCCGGCCACTGTTACCGGTGTCGAAGCTCCGGCCACGGCACCGCAAGCAAAATTAACCGGCACTTTTGATTCAGCAGCCAAGAGCAGCTTGCCCACAG
This sequence comes from uncultured Syntrophomonadaceae bacterium, assembly GCA_964596845.1. Classification (GTDB taxonomy): domain Bacteria; phylum Bacillota; class Dethiobacteria; order DTU022; family DTU022; genus JAAZIN01. The sequence goes on from CAZQVX010000120.1 coordinate 197, forward strand.
ATTCAAAGGGCAGTTGCAGCGGTGAGGTGGGCTCACAGTAAAGGGCGAAGTGAGGGCGATGCCGCAGATTCTCTGCTCCTCCAACAGCAGCCGCAGCCATTTCGATGATGTCAGCCAGGGTGGAAGCATCTTCTGCGATGACCACCTGGGGCTTGGTGCTGTTTTTAAGCATCAAAGCATATTGATGTCGATTGATCATTCGTTTATCAACATCGGAGAGCAGGCCCATGGACATAACAAAATCAAGATGAGGCAGGGCATCGACAACCCTCATTGCCGCCGCCGCATCTTCGCTCACCCAGGGGCGGCGCTCACCGGTGATGGGATCAAGATAGATCAGGGTGTCGGATCCTGATCCAAAATGGATGTTTGATTTTTCCAAAAGGATCGCGGGTTCGCCGAGGCGGTTGTAGAGGGTGAACCTCGAGGGAGCGCTGCGCAGCGCCTGCTCCACCAGAAATGGAGGAATATAGACCCGGTTGCCCGACTCCACATGTGCACCGGCCTTTAAAAGCGCGGCTGTTGTTTCTTCATGATGTACCAGAACCCCGATCTCACTTAGTATTTGCAGGGAGACACCGTGAATTTCTTCAATCTGCTTCAGTTCAAGAGTGCGGAAAGCAATCCCCGCCCCATGCTTGCTTGCATAATGCATGATCGCAGCTCCTTTATATCTATTATTTGCTTTTAACCGCGTATTCCTCTATAATTCTCTGCATTTCTGCGGCTGCCCCCTCCGGCAAAGGAGCGGCATTATGGCCGTGGAGAATCGCTTTAACTTCTTCCATAGCCCTATCCTGCGGCGTTTCTTTACCCTTGGCCTCCCAGGGCTCCCAGCGATCACGGATCATAAAGCGGGGTGACCAGATCTCTTCGCGAAAATATTTAAAGGTATGATCGTGTCCCATGAAATCACCGGCGGGGCCCACATCGTTGATGCTCTCAACAGCCAGGTGATCAGCCGAGGTGCAGGTGCCCCTGCCCATATAGCGGGACATGCTGATGATATCATCGCAGATGGCCAGGAAAGGCAGATAGCCCGTTTTGCCGCCCTCAAGATAGCCCACATCGTGGACCAGGTTGCATCCGGAAAGCTGAGCCATCATGAGGCCCATGGCCGCTTCCATACCGGCCTGGATGTCGGGCAGCGGAGCATTGACACAACCGGCTTCGGTAAAGTTGGGTAATCCGTAAAACTGGGCCAGCTGCGTCATCAAAGCGTAATTCATCGCGGTCTCGGGAGCTCCGTAAAGGGTGGTTGTGGTCTTCATATCCATCGGGGTAGCCCCACCGCCGATAATCACCGGAGCGCCTTTTTTCTTCAGCTGGGCCATGACCACACCGGCCAGGCTTTCGGCATTCATCTGCACGATGCAGCCGGCTTTCGTCACCGGAGTGGTCGCACCTGAAAGAACCCCAGGCGTATAAACAACGGGTATGTCATATTCAAAGCACTTGAACATCTTCCCCACCCCGTCATGGGTATGCACAAGAGGTGATATGGGTTCGGAATATAAAATGATGTAGGGGTTGGCGCGCAGCTGCTCCAGGCCCCCCGCCGATGCCGCCGCCATCATGATCAGGGCTTCGGTGTTCTCAGGGTTGTGCGCGGTAAATATTATCGGTTTGCTGCAAGAGGCGGTCATCGCTTCAAACTGGTGAAGATCGCTGACCACCGCGGGCGTGTCGGAAGCAATGGCATAGCTCATGAGAAAATCAAAGTTGGGCAGAGCATCGACCACTTTCGAGGCGTCAACGACATCCTTTTTCGTGGAAGTCCTTCTCTTACCGCTCTCCAGGTCGACGGTAAAGGGCAGGTCGGATCCGGTCCCATAGTAGACCCGGTTCTTCTCCAGAGGCATAACCCGCTTACCCAGGCGGTCCGCCACAGCAATGCGCCGCGGCGCCAGCCTAATACATTCCTCCACCAGCCAGCCCGGCACCCAGACGTGCTCGCCTTGCACCCGGCAGCCGGCTTCCTTAAGCAGCGCCAGCGCCTCTTTATGCTTCACAATCATCCCGGTGCGCTCAAGCACCTCTAAAGAAGCATAGTGTATCTGCTCCAACTGCGATGAGCTAACCCATCTTAAAAAAGGTGTTGCCTGTACTCCGTGGTTTGATACGATTTTTTCCATGTTCCTGCCCCCTTAGGTATGATCAATCCCGAAACCCGGACCGTTGAGGAACTCCTTCAGGCCGAGTTCGTCCAGCTTGGCCCGGCCAATTGAGCCGTCTTCGTCCCAGCCCATGAGCCGGTAATATTCTTGCAGCATGGGCTGTAAATTAATTACAGCGCCTTTGCAAGGCCCATCAGCCACCGGTTCGGTTAAAAACTTTTCCGGAAGGGTATCATCCGCACCTGTAGCTCCAAACCTGAAATTAAGCAGCCTTTCGGCATTGATGATCCTCTCCCCTATTTTAAGCAAATCCGCCCCGCTGTATTGATCACCGGTAAAAGCGGTGACAATTTTCGCCACAGCCTCAAGATTGAAGTCAAGAAGCATGCCGAACTCGGGTATTTTGCAGATGCCCAGAGAGTCGATAACGGCATTGGCGCAGATACACTCTCTGACCATCTGCGGCTTGCCCTCCTCCGAAAGTCGGTCGGCGGCTTTCTCGCTGCCGTAAGCCGCAAGCGCCTGTTCCGGAGTGTAGGCATATTCCGGCTTAGCATAAACATAACTGAAGCCGCCGCCCCGGCTGGAGACAGCATAACCAAGGCCGGTGCCTTTAAAACCGCGCGGATCCATGATTGCCAGGCTTAAGCCTTTAACGTGATAAGCATACTTCTCTGCCTCCCGGCCAATGGCTGCCGCAGCTTCTCTTATACCCCGGGAGAGCAGATTACCCAGGGGGGGGCGCTGGTATACAATGTCATCCAGCAAGGCCTCCATGGCCTCAATATTACCCCAGCTTAGTTCCAATCCACCTGTATCCTCTTTCGTCAAGATTCCCCTTTCATAAAGATCTTGAGCAAAAGCAACTATATTGCCGGCACTTTTGCTATCAATGCCATATTCATCACATTTATTGAGCAGATAGATACTTTCCAGGCCGTCGGCATTACCGCAACGCGGGCCCCAGGAGGAGAGCGGTTCATATTCGCCGCGATCGCCGGTAAAACCTTTGTGCCTGCCGCGATCAATCTCAACCACCGCCCGACAGCGAATGGGGCAGTTATAACATCCGCGGCGTCTGACCAGCAAATCCCGGTAATGCGACCCGCAAGCAGTGGCCACTCCCTCAAAAGTGGTGTTGTTAAAATTCCTGGCGCCCGAGGCGCCCATCTCATCCGTCCAGGAAACAGAAGATGATGATCCGTCTTTAAACCATTCATTCCAACAAGAAAGCGAACGTAAAGAGGAGAGATATTCCTTGACCGATTCAGCGGCCTCCCTGGAGGTTTTACGCATCGAAGAGGAAATTTTTCGAGCCACAACAGCCTTTAGATTTTTTGATCCCATCAGCGCACCCATCCCGGTGCGCCCCGCGGCATGGCCGTCATCGGTAACTATGCAGCCAAGCGAGCCCATCCTTTCTCCGGCAGGGCCGATGAGAATAACGCCGGCCCGCTCGTCGCCTGCCGCGTCCCTGATCCGACGGCGAGCCTCACCTGTAGGTAAACCCCAAAAGGGGGTAGCGTTTTCAATGGTTATCTGCTCATCTTTGATATTAATCCATACAGGCTTTTCGGCTTTACCGAATACGATGAGGGCAAGGACACCACAGGCTTTTAGCTCGGCGCCGAAGCTGCCTCCGCCATTAGAGCAGCCGATGAGGGATGTTAGCGGTGATCGGGAGCCAATATGCACTCTGCCCGAGGTAATCATTCGCGTTCCGCTGAGCAACCCGGCAGAGATGATCAACACATTTTCTGCATCAAGGGGTTGAACGGAAGCGGAAAGATGCTCCAGCAGCAGCCGCACCACCAGCCCCCGCCCGCCAAGATATTCGCGTAAAATATTCTCGGGGCAGGGTTTTCGCTCAATCCGCCGCGTGGACAGATCCAGGTAAACCAGGTCTCCCGTTAAATCAGTTATTGCCATCATCTCGCCTCACTTATCCTATGCGCCCCGAAATCGGCTCCATGGTAATGGCCTTTTCAGGACAGGTTTGAGCGCAAAGACCGCAGCCCCAGCAGAGCTCAGGGTCATAGACAATCTTCTTTTTCTCCTTGCCGCCTGCCAATATTGTCTCATCACCAACAGTAAAAGCCTTGAACTGACAGCGCCTGGTGCAGCGTCCGCAATGACTGCAAAGCGAAGGATCATATTCGGCAACATACCTTGAATAAGGCCACTTCCCTTTGGTGCCCAACTCCTGAGCGGCCCTGAAGGGATAACAGCAGCAGGTGCAGCAGCTGCAGACAGCGACGATCCCTTTTTCGCGCCAGTTAAAGGGGCCGCCGGTATGAATGAGCCCTTCGCGATTCACACTGCGAGCCAACTGCAGCGCTTCCTCCCTGGTCACCTCGCGGCCCAGATCCTGTCCCCGTGTAGCCCTGTCTATTGCTTCCGGCGAAAACCAGAAGCATACCTCGCGCGAATGGTCGCATTCATCAGCGATCATCTTGCAATCACAAGGCAGTATCCTGATTACCGGAGCCTTCTCGATAATTTCCTCGAGTTCCTCAAGAAGGAGCACCGAGTCGTTATGGCATTGTTCATAGCCCGGCTCTCCTTCCAGAACAGTTTTAAAATGATTGTTCTTTTTTACATATTCCTCAAAGTGCCAGTCATCCAGAGCCACCCGTAACTTACGGGGCAAGATATAATAATTTTCATACATGGCGGAATAGGCCATACGGCGATAGAATATTCCTGCGCTAAACAGCTCCCGGCCCTCTTCTTCCTCTTTGTTGAAGACAAAACGTAAATAAGCCTTCTCTAAAAGATCAACCGCTTCTTCGAGGGAAATCTGCAGTCGAGCGGCAATATCTTTTGCTGATAGCTTCTCCCCATTCACCTTCGTAATCAGCTTCATTTCATCTTCCTTGTAAAAGAAATGAAGATAGGGTTTAACGAT
>CAZQVX010000121.1:0-3768 GCA_964596845.1 uncultured Syntrophomonadaceae bacterium
TAGGTGCCCGGCTCCCGGATTTCCCCTAATTCCTGCAGGCTTAAAACCTGCTCCCCCCCTGTTCTGAAGCCGGGGCTCAACAGAAAGTAAATATTGAGGCAAAGTGACAAAACAAGGAACAGGTGGATCAATTGGGGTAAGCCCGGTGAAGGTCCTTTACTCCTCATGTGGCTGCGTCTCCTTAACAAAAATATAATAATTACTTCTTAGACAGATTTAGACATAATCCTGCCTCCTTTCACAGAAAGTGAATATTATGTTATGATAATTTAACAGGGAATTTTAAGGATAGAGCGGTAAAACCATAATGAATTTGAAGGAGAGAGCCTTGCGCACTGTTCTTTCGATTTTCGGCACCCGCCCCGAAGCGGTCAAGATGGCCCCTCTGGTCCGCATTCTAAAAGACACCCCGGGGATCAGGGCGCTCACCGCGGTAACCGCACAGCATCGTGAAATGCTGGACCAGGTATTAGATCTTTTTGAAATCACCCCGGACTACGATCTGGACCTGATGCGCCCGCGGCAAACTCTCACCGAGATCACCTGCCGGGCCCTCTCCGGGCTGGAGCAGGTCCTGAACCGGCCCAGGCCGGACCTGGTCCTGGTGCACGGCGACACCACCACCGCCTTCACCGCCGCCCTGGCTGCCTTTTACCAGGGGATCACGGTGGGCCATGTAGAGGCCGGCCTGCGCACTTTCGACAAGAAAAGCCCTTTCCCCGAAGAGCTGAACCGCCGCCTGACCGCCTCTTTAGCCGACCTGCACTTCGCCCCCACCGGGCTGGCCCGGGAGAACCTGCTCCGCGAAGGGGTCCCCGCCGATACTATCTTTGTAACAGGCAATACGGTCATCGATGCCCTTAAGACTACCGTTCAGCCCGGCTTCACCTTCGCCGAACCTCTCCTGAATAAAATTGACTTCAGCCGCCCCGTGCTCCTGGCCGAAGTTCACCGCCGGGAAAGCTGGGGAGAGCCCCTTAAAACTATCTGCCGCGCCTTCAGGCGCCTGGTAGACGACCTGGGGGTCCCGCTCATCTTTCCCGTCCACCGCAACCCGGCGGTGCGGGAAACCGTCGAAAATCTGCTGGGCGGACGCAAGGGTATCCATCTTCTGGAGCCCCTCGACACCGCCTCTTTCCACAACCTCATGCAGCGCTGCTACCTGATCCTGACCGACTCCGGCGGGATCCAGGAGGAAGCCCCCTCCCTGGGCCGCCCCGTCCTGGTGCTGCGCGAGATCACCGAGCGCCCCGAAGCGGTGGAAGCCGGCACAGTCGAGGTGTTGGGCACCGCCGAGGAGGCGGTCTACAGCGCCGCCCGGCGCCTTATCGAAGACCATAAGGCATACGCAGCCATGGCCAGGGCGATCAACCCTTACGGCGACGGCGGCGCCTCCCGGCGGATCCGCCAGGCTATCCTATTCCATTTCGGATTGCTTCAAGAGCGCCCCGGCGACTTCGCCCCCGGACAATTGCCTTCCGGCTGAGGTCGAAAAACAAACCCCTGCTTACCCCCCCGGCTCAGTCCCCCTGCTTCAGCCCCCCGGTTTAGCCCCCCCGGCTCTGCACCCTGCTTCAGCCCCCCGGTTTAGCCCCGGATCCTTCAATGAGGGAATAAATGAATCTCTCCAGAAGAAACCGGTAATCCCCCGGAGGGATCTGAAAAGCCGGCTCCCGCTTAAGCAAAGCGGCGCGGTGCCGCTCCAGGGCCGCAGCGCCGTCGCGCAGGCGCCGGCGCACAGTCTTCAAGGTATAGCGGCAGGGAAGCAAGTGCTCCCCCGGCAGCGTGAGCACCGACCGAGCATCACCTTCGTTCTCCGCCGCCAGGCCCCGCACCGCAGCAGGATTCAAATAACTGTGGCAGCCGTCATTTTTCCCCACCGCCCGCCTCGTCTTGAGCGGCACCAGCACCAGAGCCGGAGACAGCGGCAGCGGCACCCCCTGCCTGGACAGCAGGTAGTCAGCCTGCTTCCGGCGGGCCGCCTCCAGATCAACACAGAAGAGCCGCGCCAGGCGGCGCACATTCCACTTCACCGTGCGGTGATCCTCAAAAACCTCCCCTGTCTCCGTATAGATGAGGGTGGCATTGCCCCCCTCTGCATCATAAAAGGGCACCAAAGCAGCCAGATTGTCCTTCCACCGCTCCATCAGATCACCCCTTATCCCATGAATGCCGGGAGATCCCCTTGCCGCCGGCCTGGGCGCCTTTTTCCTATGATCTGACCGGACATCCTATCTCTATTGACGCCGCCCCCGCCGCACCGCACTGCATACAGGAAGCAGAAAACCGAAAGATAGAGCCTAAAAGCTGTCTGCTTTTGATTCATGCCCCACGAACCATGGAGATGGAAGGCGCCCCCCGTGAAGTAGAGAGCCTTTTTTCATGCTTAAAAACATAATGACCGGCTGCGTTAATAGCGCCGCCGGTCAGATATTGTCTGTCATCCGCTGCCTCCTGGACCTTCTCAGGGGCCCTCAGGTGGCTCAAGTGTTTCGGGTGGCTCAGGTGTTTCGGGTTGCTCAGGTGTTTCAGGTGGCTCAGTTGTCTCAGGGGGTTCGGGTGTCTCAGGTGGTTCAGGTGTCTCAGGTGGTTCGGGTAGCTCAGGTGTTTCAGGTGGTTCAGGTGTTTCGGGTGGCTCTTCAACAGATGGCTCCGGTATCTCTGTCGGTTGCGTCTCTGTTGGCTTTTTGATAGGCCCCGGCAGGGTGATCTGTGGCCGTGCCGGAACCTCTATGTCAAATACCTCTTTGATCAGCTCAACCCGACGCTGTTCGTTGATCACCACATAATAGATGTTCAGCCCATTGCGCGGCGCGATCTGGTTGCTGCCGGCGAAAACATGGCTGCTGATGTCGTCAGGTTTGAGCTGCAGCCCGAACAGAGTCAACTGCGCGATCTGGCCCACTTTCAAATCGGTCTCCACATTACTCTGCACCGAACGGAAAAGTGCAGGAATGTCCTTCAGCTTGCCCCGGTTTTTAACCTGGCGAAAAGCCTCGATTAGGATCTCCTGCTGCCGCGAAGCCCTGCCGAAATCTCCGCCTACACTGCGATCGCGAACGTAACGTAAAAACTTTTTGCCGTTCAGCAACTGGTAGCCCTTGTCGATGAGCAGTTTCCCCCTGCCGTAGTCGGTCCGCACGGGATATTTAACATCAAAATAGACCCCGCCCACCTGGTCCACGATCTCCACCACGCTGTCCATATCCACCGTAACGTAGAAATGGATGGGGATGCCCCCCAGAAAATCCTCAATGGTGCGAATGGTGGTATCGATGCCGTTCTGGTGCCTGTCCGCTTCCACCGCGGCGGCTTTGTATCCGTACATATAGGAGTGGTTGATCTTATCATAAATCTCCGTCCCATCGATCTTCACATAGCTGTCCCGGGGAATGCTGAGCAGTGATACAGTCTTCTCCTTAAAATCCATCGCCGCGATCATGATCGTGTCGGGCCTGAATATATCGCTATCCTTACTTCTGGCCTCATTGCGATCAAAGCCCAGCAGAACGATATTTACCTTGTCCGTATCAAACCTTTCCGCTGCCGCCGCCCCGCCGCTATCCCAGGGGACCTTAAAAAAGAGGCTGGGGATAAAGAGGTATGCCACGGCGAAAGCGAACAGGCCCACAGCCAGCAGAACCGCTCCGACCTTTACAGCGGTTTTCCGCCTGGTTCTCGGTTTGACTATTTTATTTATTTTACGGTTGACTGTTCTCATATTTCACACTATCCCCACTACTCTTAAGTTCACCTTCATCCAGTCAT
>CAZQVX010000121.1:3868-5171 GCA_964596845.1 uncultured Syntrophomonadaceae bacterium
ATCGTTTCAAGCAGACGTTGTATTTTGATCCCGCCAAAACCATGATTAGGCTTGGCCACAAAGATACTCTGGTGTAATGTTGATTCTGTTTCTTCCTCACTGGTTAGAAGCTCTTCGGACAGCTTTTCCCCCCGCCGAATCCCCGTAAAAACAATAGGGATCTCTTTCTCAGGCTGATAGCCCGCCAACCGGATCATCCGCCTGGCCAGTGCAAAAATATTCATGGGCTCACCCATGTCCAGGATGAAAATCTCACCGCCGCGGGCCAAGGTGCCGGCCTGGATGACCAGTTGCACCGCCTCCGGAATAGTCATAAAATAGCGAACCATCTCCGGATGGGTGACCGTCACCGGTCCCCCAAAGGCAATCTGCTTTTTGAACAAGGGCACCACACTCCCCCTGCTGTCCAAAACATTGCCAAACCTTACCGCGGCAAAAGAGGTCTTGCTTGCGACGGCCATCTGCTGCACAACCATCTCGGCGATCCGTTTTGTAGCTCCCATGATGCTGGTAGGGTGAACAGCTTTGTCGGTAGAAATCAGAATGAAAGCTTCTGCAAAACAATCATGAGCGGCTCGGGCCGCGTTATAAGTTCCCAGAATATTGTTTTTAACTGCTTCCCAGGGATACTGTTCCATCAGGGGCACATGCTTATGCGCCGCGGCGTGAAAAACAACCTCGGGGCGGTATTTCTGAAAAAGTGCGTTTATGGTTACCCCGTCTTTAACATCGCAGATCACCGGGATGATCTCCAGATCGCGAAAGCTCAGTTTCAGCTCCTGACAGATATCATAGATGCTGTTCTCTCCATGGCCCAGCAGGATGAGCTGCCGCGGCTTAAATTTTGCCGCCTGACGGCAGAGTTCAGTGCCGATGGATCCCCCAGCCCCTGTTACCAGTATAGTTTTTCCGGCCAGGTAACCGGCGATGGAGTCAAGATCAACCTCCACCGGCTCACGTCCCAGAATATCTTCAACCCTGACCTCGCGGACCTGACTCACCGAAACCCTGCCGTTGATGAGCTCGAAAATTCCGGGCAGTATTTTAAGGGATGCCGTAGTGGTCTGGCAGATATCCACGATCTCGCCAATCGCCGCTCGTGAAGCAGAGGGGATGGCGATAATGATCTCATCCACGTTGTATTTTTTCACCAGCCGGGGGATATCCTGGCGTCGTCCCAGCACCGGCAGGCCAAACATGCCCATTTTCTGCTTGGTCAGACTGTCATCTACAAAACCCACCGGGATAAGGTTGTCCCGGTACTGGCGCTGTTTCAGTTCCCGAACCAGGGTTGCTCCAGCAT
>CAZQVX010000122.1:0-3119 GCA_964596845.1 uncultured Syntrophomonadaceae bacterium
GGCCGCATTTATGTCCACGGCGGGCATACCGCCTTTTGCCGGATTCTGGAGCAAGTTTTTGATCATTATTGCGCTGTGGAGCAGCGGTTCACCGTGGCTTGCCGGTATCGCTCTTTTTGCCAGCATATTTACCGCCGCCTATTTTCTGCGGCTGCAGAAGAAGGTGTTTTTCGGCAGACTGCGGGATAAGTTTACGGAGCTGACTGAAATAGGCGGCAGCATCAAGTTTGCCCAGATCATGCTTACGGTGGTGACGATTGCCGTGGGACTCTTTTTCCCTGTTGCGTTGATCTATCTTAAAGGGATTGGAATACTTTAGAGAGGGGCGAGGCTGTGGAGACCGTTATATATATCTGCCTTGGGCTCATGCTTATCTCGGGCATTATGGCAGTTATGTTTAGAAGCATATTGAAGTCTGCCATCGCCCTGGCTTTTGCCAGCGCCATGCTGGGCATTATCATGTATGCGCTGGGTTCGGTATGGGCGGCGATGTTCGAAATATCGGTCTGTTCAGGGCTCGTTACAGTGGTATTTGTCAGCGCTATCAGCCTGTCCAATACGGACAAGAAAGATCTGGCTCAGCTGTACGAGGATAAAAAGCGCATGGCTTTTCTACCGGCGGTGCTTATCATCGGTGGAGTGGCGCTGGTTCTGGTCGCCATTTCACCGGGGGTCATACTCCCGGCGGCAGCGCCCGTGACAGGGGTCGCAGACAGTTTTCGAGAGGTTTTATGGACCCACCGCCAGGCGGACATCTGGGGCCAGGTCATCATTATTCTCACCGGTGCGCTTACTGTGGTAGCCCTGTTCAAGGAGCGTGAATAATATGCACGAATTTATGGAGACTGGAATGCTCATTGCAGGGTTTTTGCTGATTGTTGCAGGTTGTTATTGCCTCATCCGCACCTATCATTTGCTCAAGATCATTATCGGGATAGAGGTGGCCATGAAAGCGGTGACCATGTTTATCATCCTGGCCGGGGTTATTAGCGGGAATGCCGCCCTGGCGCAGACTTTTGTGATTACGGTCATTGTCATCGAGGTTGTGGTCGCTGTCGTTGCAGTGGGCATTGCCATAAATCTTTACCACAATTACGGGGACATGGACATCCGCAATTTGAGAAAACTGAAAGGATAGGGGTATGGTCAGATGGCCGGTTTAATCTATTCACCTCCCATAGTCTTTTTGATTTTTATCGTGCTGTTCCTGGTGCTCTCGAAAGTATTCTCGCTCTACTCTTATCGCAATATCCAAAGGGAGCACGGGTTGGACGCCTATGCCTGCGGGGAGCGCAATGTCCAGCATTATATCAATCCCGATTACAGTCAGTTCTTTCCCTACGCTTTCTTTTTCACCATCATGCACGTTTTGGCGCTCGTGGTAGCCACAGCGCCTTACGAAGCGCTGCTTTTGCCTGCCGTCTATATCGCCGCAGGCATACTGGCCATGGTGATAATATTTAAGGACTGATCGGCCAGGCTGCCGGCCCGGGAAATTTGAATTCAAGAGGTGATTATACTTTGGGCCTTTTAAAAAGAGCAATTGCCTGGGGCACGAGGAAGTCGCCCTGGATTATACATTTCAACGCAGGCTCTTGCAACGGCTGCGATATTGAAATCGTCGATGCGCTTACCCCCAGGTTCGACCTGGAGCGCCTGGGCATTCTGCAGCGGGGCACGCCGCGGCATGCCGATATCCTGGTCTGCACCGGTGCCGTCACCCTGCAGACAAAAGACCGTCTGAAGCAGATCTACGACCAGATGCCCGAGCCCAAGTTTGTTATTGCTACGGGAACGTGTGCTTGCGAGGGCGGGGTTTTTAAGGGCTGCTATTGCGTCAAGGGCGGTATAGACAGTGTCATACCGGTTGATATCTATATTCCGGGCTGCGCGGTGCGCCCTGAGGCAATTATCGGTGGCGTGGTTAAGCTCCTGGGCGCTCTGGAAGTGCAGCAAAAGGGAGGTGGTAAGGATGCAGACCGAAGAGGCGATCATCCACAGGCTGTGCCAAAAGGCCGCGTTCATGAAGGATAGGATTCACCTGCAGCGAGAGAAGCGCATTTTTACCGATTTCCTCCCCAGGGAGGAATTTGAGCAGGTGCTTCATTACCTGCGCGATGAGATGGACTTCGACAGGGCCAGCCATGTGGTGGGCACCGATGAGGGTGAAGATCTGGGTTTTATTTATCTTTTGGCCAATGCCGAAGGGGTAATTTTGGCGTTAAAAGAGAAAGCGCCCAAGTCTGATCCTGCCATAAGCTCTCTCTCAGGGCTCTACCCCTCCCTGGAGTTTCATGAGCGCGAACTGGCTTCTCTTTTCGGAGCAGACGTTCAGGGGCTGCCCGAAGGACCCGTTTATCCCCTCCCCGACGGATGGCCCGAGGGAAATTATCCTCTGCGTAAGGAATGGAATCCCGATTACTTTGATCGAGATACAATGACCTACAACCCGCCGGTTGAAGATAAAGGGGAGGAGGGCGGCGAAAAATGAGCGAACGAAACCGTGTGGTCATCCCTATAGGTCCGCAGCACCCGTCACTTAAAGAGCCGGCCTGCTTTACGGTGACCCTGGAAGGCGAAAAAATCCTGGACGTTGTGGTGGGAATAGGCTACAACCACAGGGGCATGGAGAAAGCCTGCGAGAGCAGGAATTACATTCAGATCATCTATCTTTTGGAGCGGGTCTGCGGCATCTGTTCGCACACGCATACAACGGCATTCTGCCAGGGGGTGGAGGAGCTTGCCGGCCTCGAGATCCCCAGGCGGGCCGCCTATATCCGCGTCATCGTCGCCGAGATCGAGCGCCTGCACAGCCATCTGCTCTGGCTGGGCATTGCCGCTCATGAGATCGGTTTTGACACCATGTTCATGTATACCTGGCGCGATCGGGAAGCGGTTCTCGATATACTGGCTGCTCTGGGCGGCAACCGCGTGAATTATGCCATTAACACCCTTGGCGGCGTGCGCAGGGATATAGATAAGCCCATGATTCAGGATATCCTGAAAATGGCGGAAGCCCTGGAGGAGCAGCTTAAGTATTACCGGGATCTGGCGTTTTCAGATACAACACTTGCCGCCCGACTGGCCGGGATTGGAAAGCTTTCCCGGGAAGATGCCCT
>CAZQVX010000122.1:3219-5135 GCA_964596845.1 uncultured Syntrophomonadaceae bacterium
GCAGGCGAGGTTATCAGCCGCACTGAAGCACCTCGCGGTGAGGATATCCATTATATCAGGTCCAATGGGACCGATAAGCCGGACCGGGTCCGGGTGCGGGCCCCTTCCGAGGCCAACTGGCATGCCATGAGGCATATGCTTATCGGTCAATTTTTGGCCGACGTGCCCATCACCATTGCCGCCATCGATCCCTGCTATTCGTGCACCGACCGCGCTTTTGTGATCAATTCCGAGAGCGGAACCGGGGTCATGGATTGGCCGATGCTGAGGCAGTACAGCATTGACTGGTATAAGAAAAGGGGCGTCGACGCAGCAACGATTAAAATTCCGGGACGCAGGCCGCACTTTTAGCAGAAGCTGCGTAAATTTATTACGGCCTGTTGCCGGTGCATTTAGAAGGTTTCATAATTTAAGGTAAAGGGGCAGGGGAATGCTTATAGGACTAATCAAGATTTTAGTGTTCCCGGGATTTATATTTCTGACGGGATACGGTTTCGTCTTCGAATTCGTGGACCGCAAGGTCCATGCGCGCCTGCAGAACCGCATCGGGCCGCCGTGGTACCAACCGGCGGCAGACATTTTAAAGCTCATCGGCAAGGAAACCATTATTCCGGCGGGTGTAAACAGATCCATGTTTCAAATTCTGCCGGTGGTCTCCCTGGCGGCTGTGGCTGCCGCCTTTATTTACACGCCGGTCTTCGGCAAGACTGCCGTCGCTTCTTTCGAAGGAGACCTCATCGTGGTGCTCTATTTTTTACTCATTCCCACGGTTTGCCTTTTTTTAGCCGGATGGTACTCCCGGGGCGTTTATTCTACCCTCGGCTCGGTGCGCGCGCTCACTCAGCTGTTTTCTTACGAGGTGCCGCTTTTCATGGCGCTGCTGGCCCCGGCGCTCATCGCCAAAACATGGTCCATTACCGCCCTGACCGCCTTCTACGCGGCGCATCCCTGGTATATTTTGATCAATATTCCGGCGCTTTTCGTGGCCCTCATCTCCGCCCAGGGCAAACTGGAGCGGGTGCCCTTTGACACTCCCGAGGCTGAAACCGAAATTGTCGCCGGGCCGCTCGTTGAATACAGCGGCAGGCTGCTGGCGCTGTTCAGGATAGTGGTGGATTGTGAACTGGTGATGGTGGCCTCACTCATCTCTGCCGTATTCTTGCCTTTCATGACGGGCCATGCCCTGATTGATTTTCTTCTTTATCTGGTCAAAACAGCTGCCGTGCTTCTTTTCCTGGTGGTAATGCGCTCAGTGATGGCGCGGTTGAGAATCGATCAGATGGTCAATTTCTGCTGGAAGTACCTGGCCCCCATTGCCATCTTGCAGCTGGCTGTAAATATTCTGGTTAGGGGTTGGTTGGTCCTATGATCAAGAGCGCACCGGGCAAAATCACCAGTATGGCGGTCAGGTCCTTTTTTAGAAAGCCGGCGACAGTTGCTTACCCCAGGGGTAAGATGCATATTGCCGGCGATTATCGCGGGAAACTGTCGTATGATCCCGCGGACTGCACCAACTGCAAAATATGTATGCGCTATTGCCCTTCAGGAGCTATCGAAATGGTAAATGAAGGGACCAAAGAAGAGAAAAAAATGAAGGCTTTGCTGAACATGCGGCAGTGCATCTTCTGCTGCCAGTGCGTGGACTCCTGCCCCCAAGACTGCCTCTCATACACGCAAGAGATCGACCTTTCGAGCCTGGATAGGGAGAAGCTTGTGGTGCAGCTTTGATGGGGTTGGAAGAATGCCTGAAAACAAATGTTCAGCCCGGGCTTAAAATTGCCCTGCTGGGCGTCGGTTCGACACTGCGTTCAGACGATGCCGCAGGTATGTATTTCATAGATCTTCTCGGAAAACTGCTTCACAGAAAAGATCTTCTTTTGATCGCCGGATCGACAGCGCCCGAGAATTTTACCGGG
>CAZQVX010000123.1:0-1177 GCA_964596845.1 uncultured Syntrophomonadaceae bacterium
TCCGACAAGGATGAGCTGCCCGAAATAAACCTGCCCAATGCTGTAAGTTATGAGAAATTGCTTGCAGATGCGTCACCCGCATTTGATTTTCCTGAGGATCTTGACGAAAACTCGCCCGCAGCCATGTGCTATACTACTGCCACCACCGGTGCGCCAAAGGGGGTCATCTACACCCACCGCTCCATCTACCTGCATGGAATGATGGTAGCCCTGCCTGATACGCTGGGGGTCAGCGAGCGCGATGCGATTCTGCCGATTGTGCCCATGTTCCACGTGCTTTCCTGGGGGATACCTTTTGCCGGGGTCTGGATGGGCTCGAAGCTGGTTCTGCCGGGCAGAGTGCTCACCCCTGAAGCGATCTGCAGGCTCATTGAAACAGAAAAGGTCACCCTGCCGGTGGGAGTGCCCACGATCTGGATCGGCCTTCACCAGCATCTGCAAGGCGGCGCCCGCTACGATTTCAGCAGCGTCCGCTATATCGTCAATGGCGGTTCAGCTATCTCCAAGTCGCTGATCAAGTCCTTCAACGAAAACTTCGGCATCAGGGTGCTGCATGGTTACGGCATGACCGAAACCTCACCGGTAGTGGTGATCTCTGAATTGAAAGGTTACATGGACGAATGGGATCTCGATCGCCGCTATACCCAGCAGGGTAAACAGGGGCTGGTGGTGCCCGGTACCGAGATGAAGATTGTTGATGAAAACGGAACTGAGGTAAAGTGGGACGGCAAAGAGATGGGCGAACTCTGCTTCAAGGGCCCCTGGATCGCCGGTTCTTATTACCTTGATCCCGAGAGAAGCGCCGAAGCTTTCCGGGACGGCTGGCTTCATACCGGTGACATCGTCACCATTGACGAGGAGGGCTTTATCTTTATCCAGGACCGGGCCAAAGATCTGATCAAGAGCGGCGGCGAGTGGATCTCCTCTATCGACCTGGAAAACACGATCATGGCTCACCCTGATGTGGTGGAGGCGGCGGTGATCGCCGTACCCGACGAGAAATGGGTTGAGCGTCCGCTGGCCTGCGTTGTGTTAAAAGAATCCGCCCGGGAGCAAGTGAGCGAGGCGGATATCCTGGAATTTCTTAAAGATAAGGTGGCCAAATGGTGGATCCCCGATCGGGTCCTGTTTTTAGACGAGATCCCCAAAACCAGCGTGGGTAAGTTCAACAAGAAAG
>CAZQVX010000123.1:1277-4960 GCA_964596845.1 uncultured Syntrophomonadaceae bacterium
ATTTCTTTTCCGGGCTAAAATTTAAATTGATCCTGTAAGCTCGAAATAGGAGGAGATTAAATGCGCGACAGATCAACAGGCGCCCTGAGAACCAAATTAATTGCCTTTCTGGTATGTCTCGTGGTCATACTGGGCAGTGCAGCGGCCATCGCTTTTTTCAAGCAGCACTACGATCAACAGATTGCGGTTTTGACGCAGAGCGTTCAGGAGCTGCAAGCACAGGTCGGAGCCGGCGGCACCGGAACCGCTGTCCCCAGCCCGATCTACACAAACGGGCTGAGTGTTCCCGAAATAGCTGATAAGGCGGGCGCTTCCGTGGTGGGGATCAAGGTTACCGCCCAGGTCAGATCCCAGTCGGGCTGGTTTGGACCGCAGATCTACCAGCAAGTCAGCGGGGGCTCAGGGATCATTTACAATTCCGATGGTTATATCGTTACCAACTACCACGTGGTCGGTGATTATGCGACCAGTGAGAACGGCCAGATCGAGGTATTTTTAAAAGATGGGCGCTCCGCCACCGCAGAATATATCGGTGGCGACAGCCAGAACGACCTTGCTGTGATCAAGATCGATCTTGACAATCTGTCTGTGGCGCAGATGGGCTCATCGGACGGTTTGCATCCCGGAGAGTTTGCCATGGCCATCGGCAACCCCCTGGGGATGGAACTGGCCAACTCGATCACCGTGGGGGTTATCAGCGGTATCGAGCGCAAGGTGGAGAAAGAGAACACTGCCGACAGCCTCATCCAGACTGATGCCGCCATCAACCCCGGCAACAGCGGCGGGGCCCTGGTTAACGGGCGGGGAGAGGTCATCGGGATCAACACTCTAAAGATCGCCTCCTCGGATGTCGAAGGGATCGGCTTTGCCATCCCCATCGATTATGCCCGACCCATCATCGATTCCATTATCAGTTACGGTTATGTCAAGGGGCGGCCCGCCATCGGCATCACCTACCAGGAGATAGACGAAAGGACAGCCGATTATTATGACATCCCCCAGGGTATTCTTATCGCCGATGTTGTCGCCGGGAGCGCCGCCGCCAAAGCAGGATTGCAGAAGGATGATATTATTACCGCCATTGACTCTACCGAACTTTCTGCTGAGAATACCATCAAAGACATTTTGAAAAAACACAAGGCCGGTGACGAGATTACGGTTACCTATTTTCGCTACAAAGAACGGGAGAAGAAGACGGCAAAACTGATCCTTGACGAGCGCAGGTAGACCTGTCGGGAAAAGGATCCCATGCATTAAAGTAACAGCTTAAACCAATGCACCTGTTCAGCAGCACACAGCATCAAAAATGTTGTTATTAGAATAGCCTTCGGGGGTCTATAATAGATCAGGCACAGCTATTACAGCCCCCCTCCGGGGCGGGCGGATCCATGGAGAGCCACCGGTGAAGAAAAATAAGAAACAATCCCGGAACAGGCCGGCCCTTTTTATTACAGCGCTCATATTGATCGCCGCGCTGCTGATCCTCGCCGCCTATCTTCTGAAAAGCCGCGGCGACGGGGATGATGAACCGGCCCCGGCCGGGGATGCGGTGACAGAAATCCTGGAGAAAATGACCCTTGAAGAGAAAGTCGGCCAGGTGATCACCGCCTACTTCTCCGGGTCTGAATTCAGCTCAACTCCGGCAGAGGAGCTGCAGCGGCTTCCCCTGGGGGGGATCATTCTTTTCAGCAGCGCCGGCAACATCGAGAACCCCGCCCAGGTGGCCGGCCTGACAGAGCAGATCCAGCAAGCCGCCCTTGACAGCGGCGCGCTGCCCCTTTTCATTGCCATAGACCAGGAGGGCGGCAGCGTGGCCCGCCTCACCGAAGGGATCACCCTCTTCCCCGGCAATATGGCCCTGGGCGCCGCCGGCAGCGATGACCTGGCCCGGCAGAGCGCCGCAGTGATGGCCCGCGAACTGCGCATCCTGGGGATCAACTTCAACTTTGCCCCCGTGGTCGACGTGAACAGCAACCCGGCCAACCCCGTCATCGGAGTGCGCTCCTTCGGCTCCGATCCCCAAGAAGTAGCCCGGCTTGGCCGGGCTATGGTAGAGCCTTACCGCCGGGCGGGAGTTATCGCCACAGCCAAGCATTTTCCCGGCCACGGCGATACCGACGTCGATTCTCATTACGGCCTGCCGCTCATCCCTTCCGAACTCTCCCGCCTGCGCTCGCTAGAACTGCTGCCCTTTCAGGCGATGATCGATGCAGGTGTGCCGGCAGTGATGCTGGCTCATATCCTGGCGCCCGCGCTCACCGGCAGCAGCGAACTGCCCGCCAGCCTCTCGCCGGAGGCGGTCCGCTACCTGCGCGAAGAGATGGGTTTTGAAGGGCTGGTGGTTACCGATTCCTTGAGTATGGGGGCGATCACGGGGCGCTGGGGCCTGGGCGAAGCGGCGGTGATGGCTTTTAAGGCCGGAGCCGATGTGATCCTCTTTGGGCCCTGGGCCGGTGTAGAGCCCGGCGACCGCTATCAGATCTTTGACGCGCTGAAAAAGGCGGTGGAAGAGGGGACGATTACCCTTGAGCGGCTTGACCAATCGGTGGCGAGAATCCTCACCGTGAAAATGCAATACGGGCTCATAGACGATCCCCTGCCGCAGCGCGAAAAACTGACCGAACTGGCCTTACCGGAAAGCCTCGAGGTAGCCGGGCGCATCGCCCGGGAAAGCATCACTCTGGTCCGCGACCGGGCATCTGTAATCCCGCTCTCCCCGCAGGAAACCATTCCCCTGATCTGGCCTGCCGAACTGGAAAGCACTCTCTCTTTCCTGGCTGAAGCATGTCCTTTCCTGGAACCGCATCTGCTGCCGCTGGGCGCTTCTGAGGCTGAGACCGGGGTTCTTTTTGATTCATTGCGCTCTTCTCCCCTGGTCCTGGCCGGCACCTATAACATGAGAAATTATCCTACCTGGGCCGGCCTGATCAACAGCCTTGCCCAAGAGACAGAGCTAGCCATGCTGGCCCTCTCTTCACCCTACGATCTTCTGGCGGCGCCCGCAGTCGGCGCCTGCCTTTGCACCTACAGCAACAGTGCTGTATCCATGCAAGCTCTCGCCGAAGTCTTAAAGGGCGCCCTGACCCCGCGGGGACGGCTCCCCGTGAAGCTGCCCGGTATTGACTAACCTGTGCGGATCAATCGTTGGTCAGATCCCCGTCCCCGCTGACAGGGATAATCTCCCCCAAATATGTGGGCTCAGGTTTAAATATGACCGTTAAGAAATCTTTCACCCTGGCCAGAACTTCCCGCGCCTCGCGGTATTTCTGCCCCACATACGGGCGTTGATCGGCGCCCACCCCGTAAGCATCCAACCCCAACCCTGACGCAATGTACAGAGCGCGGGGCAGGTGATAGCTCTGAGTGACGATGATCACCCTTTGAGCCCTGAAAACCGCTTCCGCCCGGTAGAGACTTTCGTACGTTGAAAAACCCGCATGATCCATGAAGACATCTGCAGAGGGGATCCCGGCGTCAACCGCGTATTGCTTCATCACGTTGACCTCATCGTAATCTTTACGCCCGTGATCGCCGGACATAAGCAGTTTACCGGCGGCGCCCTTTGCGTACAGCTCAACGCTGCGCTCCAGCCGGTCCGCGAGCATAGGTGTGGGGATACCGTTATCCCATACACCGCATCCCAGAACCAGGATGCAGTCAATATCCCGCAGCCCTATAGCCGC